>SMWC01000132.1 GCA_004357505.1 Gammaproteobacteria bacterium
ATAAGATTCCGGACCGAGTACCTCTGAGATGTGCATTCCGCGAACTTCTTTGCCAAACCATCCCGTATGCCTTAGGAAGACATCGTTGGCAAATTCGATCCGTAGATCTTTATCCAGGTAGGTAAAACCATTCGGTACACCATTCGCTAATATCTGAAATCGTTCTTCACTCTTGCGCAGATCCTTCTGCAGGAGTTGATGATCGGTGTCGTCCATGAGAACGCCGACGAGCTGACCGGCACCGCCGCCCAGACCCGGTAAGAACCGTGCCCGCGCCGTGAGAAACTGATCTTCGCCGTCGGAGTGGATGGCCTGAAAAGAGACGGAATGCGTGACCGCCTCGTCGTGAATGCCGCTAAAGAACTGCCGCACGGCGTCGGAAGATTCCGGAAGTACCCGAGCCAGGACCGCTTCCAGGTTGAAGACCTTAGACGACTGATCGAGCCCCATTAGCTGCAAGGCGAGATCGTCGGCAGAAAAACTGTCACTCGTGACGTCATAGCTCCACGTGCCGATGCTCGCGGCGACCATGACGAGCTGTTGCTCGATGCGAATGCGTGCGGTGCTGTCGGTCATCGGTTGCGTCCTGACTGAACGGACACGACTGCCGTGTCTTGTGGATCGCGAACGGGGTGCTTGTTCGCCTTTGTGCCGTGACTCTCAAATATCGCCGCGAGTTCCCCCGGACGCACGGGCATGCTGAAATATTGGCCCTGCACAGACCCGCAGCCGTGTTTCTTCAGGTAGGCAAGCTGCGTCTCGTTCTCGACGCCCTCCGCCACGACTTCCAGATTCAAGCTGCGCCCGATGGATAAAACCAGCCCACAGATCGCAGTACCGTGCTCGTTGCGTCCGAGATCCATAACGAAGCTGCGATCGATCTTGAGAACATCGATCGGAAACTGGCGCAAATAATTCAGGCAGGAGTGACCCGTGCCGAAATCGTCGATGGCCAGCCGGACACCCGTCAGCTTAAGCCTTCTCAGCGCGTTCTGGACATTGTCGGTGTTCTCCATCAACGAGCTTTCCGTGAGCTCGAGCTCGATGAGTCCCGGCGGGATACCGTACCGCCCGAGCGTGGCCTCTACCTGGCGATGAAAATCGGATTGATGAAAGTTAGCCGGGGCAATATTGACCGCGATTCTCAACAGCGGCACGCCCGTTTCCTGCCATTCTCGAAGCTGCCGACAGACGCGCTCGAGTACCCACAGGCCGATCGGCACGATATGACCGCTCTCCTCCGCCACTGAGAGGAATTCGGCTGGCAGGAGAAAACCGCGTTCGGGGTGATTCCACCGCAGCAACGCCTCCAACGCCTGCACCTTGCCATCTGCTAAACCGATCTGTGGCTGATACATCAAGACGAACTCATCGTTCAGCAATGCGTTCCGCAGATCGCTTTCCAATCGATGATACTCGATGATCTCCTCATGCATGTGCTGGGTGAAGAACTTGAAGTTGTTGCGCCCTCGATCCTTCGCCTGATACATGGCTATGTCGGCGTTGTTCAACAAGGTCATCGGGTCGTTGGTGTCGTTTGGGTAGATCGTGATGCCCACGCTGGCCGTAATCGAGATGTCTCGAGAACCGAGAGTGAACGACTTTTCAAAAACGCTTAAGATATTCTTCGCGACGGCCTCCGCGGCGAGTGGACCTTCGATATCCTCGAGCATGACGGCGAACTCATCGCCACCGAGACGGGCGAGTAGGTCTCCGGACCGAACGCAGGTCTTTAGTCGCTCCACGACCATTCCTAATAACACATCCCCCGCCTGATGCCCCAACGTATCGTTGACGGTCTTGAAGTGGTCAAGATCGAAGAACAGGAGTCCGATCTGTTTGTTGCCGCGGCGGGCTCGCGTCGACGCGCGTTCGAGTTGATCCTGAAAATGCCGTCGATTAGGAATCTCCGTTAGCGGGTCGTATTGCGCGAGGAAACTCAACCTTTCTTCCGAACGTTTTCGCTCGATGGCATAACGAATCGCGCGCAGAATGGTCCGGCCGTCCCCCTCCCATTTGACGAGATAGTCCTGTACGCCGCGATTGAGAATTTCGATGGCGAAGTCTTCATCGCCTTCACCACTGAGCACGACAATGGGCGCGCTGGAATCCGCGTTCTGAATACTGCGCACGGAGTTCTGCCCCGTGGAATCCGGCAAGTTCAGATCGAGCAGGACGACATCGAATTGATTATTTTTCAGGGCACCGACGGCGTCGGCCATCGACGCGACTCGGACGAGCTCGACCGATTTCACGTCCTGACGACGCAAACAGGCCTTCAGAAACGCAACGTCATTGGCGTCGTCTTCGACCAGCAGGATCTTCATACCTGTATCGCGCTACCGGTCCGTGCTCGCCTCTTCGTAGGTGATTCCTAGCCCGCGGGCCAACCTACCGTTTCGGATCGACGTGCCACTAGCTCCCCGACTGCAAATAACCTTAACAATCAGTAGATTAGTAAGCCTGTCGGCCGAAAGCGCTGTGGCCCGTCACAGTTTGCCGGATAACGTGCCGTCGAGACGGTAGCGTCGTAGCGGGATCAAAAGATTCGGCGCCGGCCCCGGCGCCGCGGTCAATGATCTATCGCTGTGGGGTCAGTGGGACGAAACTTGATGATTAGCTCACCTCTGGCGGCACGGGTTTATCCTGAAGATCGTAGACTCGCTTGATTTCCAACTCATCCCCCGCGGGAGTCTCGAACGTCACGATCCAGATCAACCGCTCGCCGTCGGCATCCAGCTCGAATGTCTCGACAAGCGCGAGCCCATCCTGGGGCTGACGTTCTACGACGAACGTGCCTTGTTGCCACTGCGCAGACAAGCGCTCGTCCGCTTCATCGCCGGTCTCACCGTGCCGATAGATGACGGTCGACGTGCTGTCATAGTCCACTTCGACCGCGCCAGAGGCCTGTACGACTTTGAGCTCGGCCATCGGGTCGGTGACTTCCCGAGGATAGTCGGGCGCCTCTTCCCTGTCATAGTTGTCGGGAATCATGTCGGCAACCTGACCGACGGAAATGCCGAAAACGCTGATACTCCTGCCGATGGACTTCAAAATTCCGGTCGTGACAGACGGTTGGCTTGCCGCACTGCTGAGTACGTCGCTCGGTCTATCGCTAAGTTCTTCGTTGATGACCCAGTCACCGCTCAAATCGACGGTCTCAACAGCATCTGCCGTCCGTTCCGGTGTGGCGGAACACGCGACCAGCGCGCTGCCGGCTAGCGTGATCAGGATGGCCCGGTGACGCTGATAGCGCCTAGGATTCGTCGCCATGCTCTTCCTCCTGTGATGCGATCGCTCTAAGATCGTTCGGCGATTCGCATGTTGCAGGACGATACAACGCGGCGCGGCCGCTTAAGTTGACGTCAGCCTGTACAGCCGGTACAGCCGACACTCACGCCGCCTGTAGTCTGAGCTCGCCGACGGACCACGCTACTCGGCGACCAGGATATCTTCGTTTAAAACCTCGCCATCCACGCCGTGGTGGCGAAGCGTCAACGTGGGCGTACCGTCACGGCGTTCCGCGGTCACCGACAGGAAACCGCCGATAATATTCAAATAGCGATGCTCGGGCCGTACGTCGTCGTTGCTAAGCCAACCGCCGGCGTGCGAGTCGCTCGCCGCCCCGGTAGCGTACTCTCGCAACCCCGTTGCAGCATGTACCGAGACGTACTGCCAGTGACGATCACCGCAGATCACGATCATGTTCTCAGCTTGCGTCATAAATTCACGCAGCTCCCGGCCTTCGGTTGCGAACGCGTCATTGGCGTGGCTATCGGACTTACCCTCGATGTCCGGGCCGACGAACGGTGTCGGGCTGATCAGGATCCGAAACGTGGCGTCGGATGCAGCGACGGTTTCCTTGAACCAGGCCTTTTGCTCGGCGCCCCAAATTGTTTTCTCCGGGCCATCAGGGTCCGGATTCGCGCTACGGTAATCTCGTCCTTCGACCAACCAGATCTGCACATCCTGGCCCCAGCGGAACGTGCGGTACGTCAACTCTCCCATCGGGACCTGCTCCGTGAAGACTTCGATGCCCTGTCGGAACGTAAAATCGCCCATATAGGTGCTCTGCTGAGTCGGCCAGGTATCGTCCTGCCACGTGTCGTGGTCGTCCTTCATGAAATAGCTGGGGACTTGCCGTTGGAACTCGAAATTGGTTGGGAGGCTGTACATCCGGGCCCATCCCCATCGCGCCAGATCGATGTTTTTCGCCCACGCGTCGTAATAGACGATGTCACCGGTGTGGACGAAGAAGCTGGGCTCCAAGTCGATGATGGCAGGGTACATGCGGAAGCCCCCGCCTGGCGCATCCTGGTCCCGATAGGCCTGACCCGTCGTTACGGCGAACACGATCCGCGCGGGTTCATCCGGCAAAGGCGCGGTTCGAAACTGGCCATCGAGTTGTGAACCGAGCATCGCACTCTGCGCCGAACGCGCCTCGATACGCAGTGCGTAATCGGTCGCAGGCGTAAGTCCGGTCAACGTGAACTGGCGTGTAAAATCCCGCTCAGGATCCACGGCTGTCCAGGCGGTCGAGTGCCAATCGTCTCCGCCGGCCGGCCGGTAGAGCACGCGAGTCTCGCCCGGCGCGCCCCTGACGGCACCCTCGATAGAGTCGAGCGAAGAACCCTCCGGGTAGATAACGACGGGTACCCAGTCGTGCGGGTGAAAGCGCCCCGGCGGGGCGTCGATCAGCTCGTCGCTAGCCGGGGCCCGGTACCGGAATTCCGGCATCGGCGCCTCGCTGCCGATCCGCTCCGGTTCCCGCGTCAACCGCGTCCAGATAATCGCCTGGGTATCGGTGACCTCGCCGATCTTCATTCCCGTGGCCTGGTGCGGGCCGGTGGCGGCAGGCGAACGCGCCGCTGCCGCCTCGGTGCCAAGCGGCTCCGACGACGGCCTCTCGCAACCGGCCAAAGAAAATAACCCCAACAGGTAGAGCGCATTCGCGCCGCCGATGCGTCGAATTTTATTCATCGATCCAGAGCGTCCTCGACATGCCGCGATCGGTCGATTACGGCGGAGCAAGTATCGCCGCAGCGCCCCCGCCGGGGGCGCTCGTCTTGACGCGACGTGGTTAGCTAGCCGCCACCCCTACCGCCGCCCATGCGGGGACGGTTATTGAACTCCTCTTCGGAGATCGAGTCGTCCTTGTTCTCATCCCAACTGGCGAAGATCTCTTCAGGATCGGGGGCCTGACCGCCGCCCCTGCCGCCGAATGCGGCAAACATCGCGGTGACTTCCTCCAGATCGAGCGAGCCGTTGTCGTCGGTGTCTAGGCTGGCGAAATCTGGCGGAGCGCCGCGCTGTGCCCAGGTAATTTGTGACACCACCAACAGCAGCGCCGCTACCGTGATTCGTTTGATCATCTGACTCTCCTTATTATTAGCGTAGAGCATCGGTAGTATACTGATCCCGCAACTCCGTTGGCCCCGTTCTTCTGAAGTTTTCTTCAGACGCCACGGCAGTGGAATTCAGCGCGGCGGGAGGCCTGATGTCGGCGACGCAGAATCGCTCACAATTGTGAATCCGATCACAGACCCAAACCGCTAGAAGGCAGACCCTGCATAACTTGATCCTCTTTCTTAAGATGGCAGAGATGGACGATAAGGACAAGAGCGGCGCAGCGGAGACGGTTGTCCCCTACGACCATATCACCAGCAGAACCAGAC
>SMWC01000014.1 GCA_004357505.1 Gammaproteobacteria bacterium
GATGAGAATGAACTGGCGCACTATGCGGCAAGCTGTGCCGACGTCGAGTACGAGTTTCCTTTTGGCTTCAGCGAACTCGAGGGCATCGCCAACCGTACCGACTTCGATTTGCGCCGACACATGGATAGCAGCGGTAAGGACCTGCGTTACTTTGACGACCAAGAGCCCGATCCGGCGAAGCGTCGGTACCTACCCTACGTGATCGAGCCATCCGCCGGCAGCGACAGAGCTGTGCTGGCCTTTCTCTGCGACGCCTATACCGAAGACGAGGTGGCCGGGGAGTTGCGAACGGTCTTGAAGCTCCATCCTCGCCTAGCGCCGATCAAGGCTGCCGTGTTTCCGCTCGTCAAGAAAGACGGGATGCCGGAGCGCGCTCTGACGCTTTATCGGCAACTTCGCCAACAGTTCAGTACGTTCTACGATGAGAAAGGAGCGATCGGGCGACGTTATCGTCGCCAGGATGAAGCAGGCACGCCATTCTGCATCACGGTCGACGGCGATACCCTGACCGATGATACGGTGACCCTGCGCGAACGTGATAGCTGCGAGCAGATTCGGCTTCGGGCAGGGGAAGTGGGGGCCTATGTGCGGGACCGGGTTGGCGGCTGACCACTGAGTGATCGTTGAGAGTCTGCAGATGGCAGAGACGGACAAGCTGATCGTTCTCGATCGAGACGGGGTCATCAATCACGACTCCGAGGATTATATAAAGACCCCTGAAGAGTGGCGGCCGTTGGACGGCAGCCTCGACGCAATCGCCGCATTGAACGCAGCTGGCTTTCGCATCGTCGTCGTCAGCAACCAGTCCGGCATCGGCCGTAGTCTATTCTCAGCGACCGTGCTCGATGAGATTCATCGAAAGATGACATCGGCAGTTGCAGCCGTGGGCGGAGCGATCGCTGGGATCTACTACTGTCCTCACGTTCCCGACGACGGCTGTGATTGCCGTAAACCCCGGCCAGGTCTGCTGGAGCGTGTTAAGGACGACTTCGGCGTCTCGTTGGCCAGGATACCGTATGTCGGCGACAAAATCGCCGATATCGCGTTGGCGCGCCGAGTCGGCGCAAGGCCAATACTCGTCCTCACCGGTTACGGACAAGCGACCTTGGCATCGCTGGACGATACCGAGGTCGAAGTCTTCCCGGATCTCGCCAGTGCGGCAACTGCGTTGATTGCGGAACTCGATCAATGAGCCTGTTCGCACGCTATACCGGATCACTAATATTTACCGCATACCTGTTTCTGTCGGTTGTCGTCTACGGCCTCACCGCGGTGCTGGTGGCGCCACTGCCTGGTAAGCTGAGTTATCGGGTTGCGGTTGCCTGGGCCGGGTCGGTACTGTCTCTCCTGAAAGTGCTCTGTAGCCTAGACTACGTTGTCGACGGCGCCGAGCACCTCGAAAGAGACAATTGCATCGTGCTCTTGAAGCACTCTTCCTCATGGGAAACGATCGCCCAGTTCAAGATCTTCCCGCGCCAGACCTGGGTTATGAAGCGGGAACTTCTGTGGGCGCCGATTCTTGGCTGGGTATTACGCGGATTGCAGCCCATCGCGATCGACCGTAAGTCCGGCCGCGCTGCTGTTGAGCAGGTGGTTGCGCAGGGACGTGATCGTCTTGAGCACGGCTACTGGGTCATGATATTTCCCGAAGGGACCCGGGTTAAACCAGGACAGGTTAAACGCTACGGGATAGGCGGGGCGCTGTTGGGAATCGCCTCCGGCCGTCCGATCATCCCAGTGGCACACAATGCGGGCGAGTTCTGGCCACGGCGTGCCTGGCTTAAACGTCCGGGAACCATACGGCTCATCATCGGCGCACCGATCCAAACAACCGGCCGCGATCCCAGGGATCTAACCGACGAAATACAGCGTTGGATCGAGTCCACCATCTCCGCGATGGGCCGTTAGCGGGCTAGACGTCTAGGTTCGCCACCGCCAGCGCATTACGCTCGATAAATTCCCGCCGCGGCTCGACTTGATCACCCATCAGTGTGGTAAATATCTCATCTGCCGCAACGGCATCTTCGATGCGAACCTGCAGTAGACGTCTGGTCTCGGGATTGACCGTCGTCTCCCACAACTGGTCAGGATTCATCTCACCGAGGCCTTTATAACGCTGGATACTCTGACCTTTTTTGGCTTGGCTCATGAGCCAGTCGATCGCTTCAGGGAAACTATCGACCTCTGTTTGCTCTTTGCCCCGCGACACGACCGCACCCGATTGCAGGAGGTCCTTCAACTCAGCGCCGATGGCAGCGATCTGCCGGTATTCAGGGGAGCGGAAAAAACCCTGGTGAATGATGATCAGCGACGTGACACCGAAATGGTCCCGGCTGACGACCAGCGAAGCGTCGGTGTCATCTTGGTGTTGCTGAATGCGAACCCGATAGCGTGGCCCAGGGCCATCGAGAGTCTTCAGGCGATCTTCGAGTTGCGTACACCAAGAACCAAATGCCTTCTCATCATCCAGATCGTTCTCAGCAATCTTCTGCAACCACATCATGGCGCGTAACACGTTCTCATCGTAACGGCGTCCCCAGCGCTTAATAATGCTCTGGACTTCCATGTACTTGAGCGCCAGTTTCTCAAGCGGTTCGCCCTTGATCGGCGGAGCGTTGGGGTTAACGCGGAGCTCGGCACCCTCGATAGCGCTCGCGAGCATCAACTCGCTCAGCTCGGCATCGTCTTTAACATAAGTTTCCTGCTTGCCCCGCTTGAGCTTGTACAGCGGCGGTTGTGCAATGTAGATGTGCCCGCGTTCGATGAGTTCGACCATCTGCCGATAGAAGAACGTCAATAGTAGCGTTCGGATATGCGACCCATCGACGTCAGCATCCGTCATGATGATGATGCGGTGATAGCGAAGCTTGTCAGGGTCAAAATCAGCCCGCCCGATGCCGCAGCCGAGCGCGGTGATCAACGTCCCGACCTCGGGTGACTGCAACATCTTGTCGAAACGCGCCTTTTCGACGTTCAGAATCTTGCCCTTCAACGGCAGAATCGCTTGCGTGCGGCGATCTCGGCCTTGCTTGGCCGACCCGCCGGCGGAATCGCCCTCGACGAGAAATAATTCCGACAGGGCCGGGTCTTTCTCCTGGCAATCGGCCAATTTCCCGGGCAATCCGGCGATATCCAGGGCCCCTTTTCGCCGCGTCATCTCGCGGGCCTTGCGCGCCGCTTCCCTGGCTCGCGCCGCCTCGACAATCTTACCGACGATCATTTTGGCTTCGGCCGGGTGCTCGAGCAAGAACGCTTCCAGTTCGGAGCTGACTACCGACTCGACAGCGCCTTTAACCGCAGAAGAAACCAGCTTGTCTTTGGTCTGCGACGAAAACTTCGGATCCGGCAGTTTGACCGACAGCACCGCGGTCAGGCCTTCGCGGGCGTCGTCGCCACTCGTTGCCACTCTCTCCCTGCGGCTGATCCCTTCTCGCTCGATATAGGCATTGAGCGTCCGGGTCAGCCCCGCACGGAAACCTGCCAGATGCGTACCGCCGTCCTTCTGCGGCACATTATTCGTGTAGCAGAAAGTCCCTTCCTGGTAACCGTCGTTCCACTGTAGAGCGACCTCGACCTGAACTTCAGCGCGGCTCACCTGAAAATGTACGATCGACGGATGAATTGGCGTTTTGTTGCGGTTCAGATGGGCAACGAATGCTCGGATTCCGCCTTGGTGCTCGAATACCTCGCTGCGATTATCGCGCTCATCGGTCAGCGTGATTCGAACCCCGGAGTTCAGGAATGACAACTCCCGAAGTCGCTTGGCCAGGATGTCGTAGTCGAACTCGATATTGGTGAAAATGGTCGGGCTGGGCTTGAAGTGTACGCTGGTACCCGTTCGCTCGGTCTCACCGATCGGAGCGATCGGCGCCAACGGCTCGCCCATCGCGTAGTGTTGACGATAGATCTTTCCGCCACGCTCAATGGTCAGCACAAGGGTCTCCGACAGCCCATTGACCACCGATACGCCGACCCCGTGCAGTCCGCCGGAAACCTTGTAGGAGTTATCGTCGAATTTTGCACCAGCGTGCAGGATCGTCATGATGACTTCTGCTGCTGAGCGGCCTTCGTCGGGATGAATATCGACGGGAATACCGCGGCCATCATCTGTGGCCGTGATGGACTCGTCCGGGTGGATCGTCACGGTGATTTCGTGGCAATAGCCCGCCAGTGCCTCGTCGATCGAGTTGTCGACGACTTCGAAAACCATGTGATGAAGCCCGGAGCCGTCATCGGTATCACCGATGTACATCCCCGGACGTTTTCTGACTGCCTCAAGGCCCTTTAAGACCTTGATATTCCTAGAAGTATACTCGCTCTCACTCATGCCGAAACCGACTCACAACAAAACCTGTGCATTATAACACCGGCGTGACCCTGCCTTGTTCCACGTGAAACACCGGGAAATCGTGCGCAGGCGGCAGCCTGGCTTCCGATAGCCCAGTCAGAACCAGCTGCGCCGGCAGCTCGTCCAGGGCCGCCAACAACCCCTCGAGCGCGCTCTGATCCAGCTCTGCGGCTGGATCGTCCACGAGCAACACACCGCCGTCCTCGCGATCCGCGGCAGAAACCCGTATCTGCGCCAGGATCAGCGCCGCTGCGACCAGTTTCTGCTGGCCACGGGAGACCTCATCGCGAACCGTTCGAGTGCCCATGTTGACCACCATGTCCGCCCTGTGTGGCCCGACATGGGTAAAACCGAACGATCGATCGTTTTTATCCGACGAATTCAGCGCCTCCGGTAAACTCAAACCGCTTCGCCAGCCGCTTTGATAGTCAATCTCGACCGGGCTGCCAAGCAGTTTCTCACCAAGTCCGGCCAAAGCGCCCTGCAATTTTTCCACATACCGTGATCGTGCCTCATTAACGGTCGCAGCCGCGGCGAGAAATCCCTCGTTCCAGGTCCGGGCGCCCTGGCCTTGCTTCAGCGCAGCATTTCGCTGGCCGAGGACGCGCCGGTAACGTCGCCAGCTATCAAGATAGCGTGGTTCCACGTGGAACACTCCCCAGTCGAGGAAACGCCGCCGTTCTCTAGGGTTCCCCTCGATCAAGCGATGAATACTGGGTTCGATCACGTGAACCGGCAGGATCGGAGCAAGCGTCGCTATCCCTGTTGGCGTCTTGCCATCAAGCCGAAGCCGCAGGCCTTCTTTCCCAAGCGCTACGCCCAAATGATGCTTTACCTCATTGCTATCGAGTTCGCCATACACCGAAAACCCAGCGTCACCGTGCCGGATCAGCCGCCGATTCTGCCGTGTGCGGAACGATCTACCGCGGCCCAGCATATAAATTGCCTCGAGCACGCTGGTTTTGCCGGCACCGTTGCGTCCAAAGAGATAGTTACGTTGCGGGTGAAGTTCGAGCTCAACGGCCGCTAAACAGCGGAAAGATCGAATCCGTACCCGGCTTAGAGGCACGTTAAGGTCACTTTTCGCGCCGGTTTCGCTACAGACGCATCGGCATAACGACGAACTTGCTGTTATTGTCACTCGACCCGCGAATCAGGCAGCTCGAATTCATATCACCTAGCCCGACTTCAACCTGGTCTTCGTGGACCGCACTCAGCGCATCCAGCAGGTAGTTAACGTTGAAGCCGATTTCCATCGATTCACCGTTGTACTCAATCTCCAGAGACTCTTCGGCTTCTTCCTGCTCTGGATTATTGGCTTGAATCGTGACGTTATTATCCTCGAGCACAAGCCTCACCCCTCGATACTTTTCGTTCGATAGAATTGCCGCACGTTGTAGTGCGTGGCGCAGCAAATTTCGGTCTACTGTGACGATATTCTGTGGTTTTGCTGGAAGCACTCGCTCGTAGTCCGGAAATTTCCCGTCAATGAGCTTTGAAGTAAACCGAATGCTATCGATCTGTGCCCGTATATGATTTGCTCCGAGCGTTAACTCCACCTCCCCGTCACCGTCCAACAAACGCTGGAGCTCCAGCACACCCTTACGAGGCACGATAATCTGCCCATCTCGCTGCGCAGCCTCCGCCATTTGCAGTTCCGCCATCGCCAAACGATGTCCATCGGTCGCAACCGCCCTGAGCGTATGTCCTTCAGTCTCCAACAACAGCCCGTTCAAATAATACCGGACATCCTGGTGCGCCATAGAGAACTGCGTCTGTTCCAACAGGTGTCGCAGTGCCTGCCGATCCAACTGCAATGTTTGTTGCGCCGAAATTTCATCAACCACCGGGAAGTCAGCCGCACGCAACGTTGACAACATAAAACGGCTTCTGCCCGCCCGAATCGTGACACGATTACCGCTGACCGAAATCTTGATTTGCGCATTATCCGGAAGCGCTTTGCAGATGTCATACAGCTTCCGACCGGGTATCGTAATTTCTCCGGGCGATTCAACCTCAACTTCCGTCTCTGCCAACAGTTCTACTTCAAGATCCGTAGCAGTGACTTTCAATGAACTGTCGGTAATTACTACTAGAACATTACTGAGGATCGGCATGGTTTGACGCCGCTCCACCACACCGATAACAGCATGTAAGGGCTTAAGAATCGTTTCTCGTGATGCACTAAATTTCATGGTTTTGTACCTGATTAAATGCTCTTTTAATTATTATTATTAAGCCTGTTAATATGACGGGATAGTCTAAAAAAATCCTTTATAAACATTGGCTTATGTGAATAATAACCATGGGTACGACGACCGTTAAGCTTGTGGAAGGGCTGTGAAAAAAGACGCCAGGATAAACCGTCCACAGGCTATCCTCATCATCCCGTTAATGTTCTTAACAGGTTTCCATAGTCTTCCGCTACCCGGGTTTCTGTTTCCCGAAGCGCAGTCACACGGCGGCAGGCGTGCATGACGGTCGTATGGTCACGTCCGCCGAATGCATCGCCGATCTCCGGCAGACTGTGATTGGTTAATTCTTTCGCAAGCGCCATCGCGATTTGTCGTGGTCGTGTAATTGATCGGTTACGACGTTTCGAATGGAGATCAGCTACACGCATTTTGAAGTACCCGGCGACCGTTTTTTGAATGTTGTCGATCGTAACGAGCCTATCTTGTAGTGCGAGTAGATCCCGCAGAGCATCCTTTGTGAAATCCAATGTAATCGGTTGCCCGGTAAACTGAGAGTTCGCAAGGACTCGTCGCAACACGCCTTCGAGTTCGCGAACATTCGAGCGAATTCGCTGGGCAATAAAGAACGCAACCTCTTCGGGTATAACGTGCCCCTCGGCGGCAGCCTTGCTCATCAGAATCGCTACCCTCGTTTCAAGCTCGGGTGGCTCGATTGCTACGGTTAGGCCGCAGCCAAGGCGCGATTTCAACCGTTCTTCCAGTCCAGAAACTTCCTTTGGGTACCGGTCACAAGTCAGAATGATTTGTCGCTGACCTTCCAATAGCACATTAAAGGTATGAAAGAATTCTTCCTGTGAGCGTTCTTTGCCGGCGAAGAATTGAATGTCGTCGATCAACAACGCGTCTAGAGAGCGATATCGGCGTTTGAAATCCATGATTGTATTGTGTTGCAGGCCACGCACCATATCGCCAACGAATCGCTCAGAGTGCACATAGGCAACTTTCGCGGCCGGATTGCGCTGGAGCATCTCATGACCTACAGCGTGCATAAGATGCGTTTTACCGAGACCAACCCCACCGTAGATAAATAGCGGGTTATAAGCACGGCCAGGATTCGAAGCAACCTGAAGCGCCGCTGCGCGGCCGAGTTGGTTACTTTTTCCTTCGACGAAGTTATCAAAAGTGAAGTTGGCGTTAAGTTGAGTACCGATTACCGGTCGCCTCGGCGGCGGTCCCGGAGTAACAGAAGAACGGGCAATTAATGGTGGGCGGCGACTCCCGACCTCGAGAAACACCGGGAGCGGATCAATGACAGCAGCGATCTTGTCAAGACAATGTTCCTTGATCCAATCGATCACGAACCGGTTCGGAGCCAGTAATTTCAGAGCACCATCTTCTTCGATGGGCTGCAGCGGCCGGATCCAAGTATGAAATTGCTGCTCGGAAAGTTCGAGCTCCAATGCCAGAAGACACTGATTCCACGGAGACGGATTTACCGCCGAGTTAGCTGTCACGGTAGTCGTTCTTATCGTCGGTTGTCGTTGTTGATAGCGAAGGGCGCGTACCCTTAAAGGAGACCTCAGTCTATAACGGTACCGCCCCAGTTATCCACAACTTAATTGCCGCTCGAGCCTATTGACACTGCCCGGTGCCGCGCGTACAGTTTCCGGCCTCTCCTCTCTAGCACATCTTGTTGTTTTGCTTAGAACTTTTTTTCATGGACCGGAATCAGGGTCGACCCCGTCGTGAAGCGAACTTTTCAACCCAGCAACATCAAGCGCAAACGAACCCATGGATTTCGAGCGCGCATGGCAACCAAGAGCGGGCGTCAGGTTCTACGACGACGGCGCTCCAAGGGCCGGGCACGGCTCGCCCCATAACGGCGTCGAATCCAAGCCAGGCCTTATTACGACGAACGGCGGGATTTCCTCGTCTCAAACGCCTAACCAAAGCCAAAGACTTCGGCCGAGTTTTCGCCAACCCGACGCGTTCTTCGGATCGTTATTTCACAGCGCTGTCTCATCCCAACACAGGCAACACGGCTCGACTGGGATTAACCGTGTCGCGACGCATTGCGCGAAACGCAGTAGACCGGAACCGGCTCAAACGTCTCGCCCGGGAAGTGTTTCGCTGCCAACAAGATTTGCCGCTATTAGACTTTGTGGTCTTGGCGAACAAGGCTGCACCGGCGGCGGAGAACTGCGTCTTGCGTGACAGTCTGCAACGCCACTTCGACATTCTTGCCGCGCGGATGGATTAACGTGAGCATTGACAACATCAGGCTGTTCATATGGATGTCGTTGTTTGCGATGATGTGGTTTACGTACCGCGCGTGGCAGATTGATTATCCGGCCGTACCGGTCACGGTACCGATCGAGCAAGGCGCCGGGACAGCGCCTGAATTGGCCCCGGTTCAGGCGCCGGCTGACACGCTACCGTCGCTGACCGAGTCTGGCGTATCGGCTGAAGTACCAGTCCTTTCAGCGTCAGAACCCGGGCGTGTCATTCGAGTCCGCACCGATGTCTTCGACCTGATGATCGACCCGCAGGGCGGCGATATCGTCAGAACAGATCTGCCGTTGTTCCCCGTCGATAAAGACCGACCCGATGAACCCACTCGGCTGTTGGATTTCACACCGGGTAACCGGTGGGTGTTTCAGACAGGATTTCGCGGCATTGCTGAAGGCGAGGAGCCCAATCATCTGGCAACGTTCACGAGCGCGAGGGACGAGTACGTGCTAGGTGACGATGACGATGAGCTTGTGGTCACGCTGAACTGGCAGTATGAAGGCCCGCTGCGCGCGCAGAAGATCTACACGTTCCGGCGCGGCCAGTACGGTATTCAGCTGGATTTGACGCTCGAAAATCAAGCGGATGTTTCGTGGAGCGGCGTTCCTTACGTGCAACTCTTTAGGCATCATATTCCCGTCAAACGCTCCTACACTTCGGTAGATTCATATTCCTTTACCGGACCGGTGCTCTACGACGGCGATCGGTACGAAAAACTGGACGTAGACGATCTAGTGACCGATCCGGTCAACCAGGAACTGGCTGGGGGCTGGTTAGCCAGCATTCAACATCATTTCCTCGCCGCTGCAGTGCCGCCGGCCGACGATGTCGTTCGCTACCAGGCGATTACGCGCGGCTCGGACTATCTGCTGACAGCGCTGAGCCGTGAGGTCAGGGAGATTTCCCCGGGCGAGAGCCTGACCTATTCGGTGCAGTTGTTCATCGGACCGAAGTTGCAGGACCAGCTTGCAGTGACGGGTAATGAGCTGGAGCTCACCGTTGATTACGGCAAGCTGACGATATTGTCACAACCGTTATTCTGGTTGCTCACGAAAATACACGGATTCGTGAACAATTGGGGGTGGTCGATCATTATCGTGACGGTGCTCATCAAGCTCGCGTTCTACAAGCTCACGCAGGCCAGTGGCCGCTCGATGGCGAAGATGCGCAAACTTCAGCCGCGCATGAAAGCGCTTCAGGAGAGGTTCAAGGATGATCGCCAAGCGCTGAGTCAAGCGATGATGGAGCTGTACAAGCGAGAAAAAGTCAATCCGGCCGCTGGCTGTTTGCCGATATTGATTCAAATGCCGTTTTTCTTCGCGTTTTACTGGGTATTAATCGAGAGCGTCGAGATCAGGCAAGCACCGTTTATGCTCTGGATCACCGATCTGTCCTCGCGCGACCCCTACTTCGTCCTGCCGTTGCTTATGGGTGCGGCGATGCTGTTACAGACTCGCCTGAATCCGGCGCCACCCGACCCGGTTCAAGCCAAGGTCATGCAGATCATGCCAGTGGCTTTCACTGCGCTGTTCGCGTTCTTCCCGGCCGGGCTGGTGCTCTATTGGCTGACGAACACGGCGTTGTCGATCCTGCAGCAGTGGCGCATCAATCAAGTCATCGGTACAAGCTGACGCACGGCCTCCATCACTGAAGTAGATAACGTGCCTGGCGCAATAGGCGGGCTAAGCGAGCGTCGTGACGATACGAACCTCTTCGGACAGTGTCCGATGAACCGGGCAGCGGTCGGCGATCTGCAGAAGCCGCTGGCACGCATCATCGTCGAGGTCTCCGTGCAAAACGATCTGACGTTTGAACTCATCGATCCGGCCTTCCTTGGTCTCGCATTCGGCACAGTCAGACGCGTGAATTTTGCTGTGGGTCACCCGCACGGTGGCCCGGGTCAGCGGGAGTTCTTTGCGGCGGGCGTATAGTTGCAGCGTCATACTGGTACAACTCGCTAACGCTGCGCTCAACAGATCGTAAGGAGAAGGGCCGGCGTCGGTGCCGCCGACCGAAGCGGGTTCGTCTGCGAGCGACGCGTGTCCAGCGGCGACGATCTCGGTGAGGAAGCCTTGCTCGCCGGTGCTGGCGGTAACGGCGCCTTCGTTGTCGCTAGCGGGTGCGGGTTCCTGTGTCATGCGACGGTCCTCCGATCCTTTACACTGAAGACTAAACGATGCAACTGGGAACTACGCCCCTTGAAGTACCGACCCGATGATACGATAGCAGCGCTCGCGACGCCGCCCGGTAAAGGCGCGATTGCGATCATTCGTCTGTCGGGATCGCGGGCGCACGCCATCGGCGTGCAATTGACCGGAGTGGAGCCTGAAGCACGGCGAGCGCTTCTATGTGAATTCCGGGACGAAACCGGCGACCCGGTGGACCGTGGCCTGCTGTTGTACTTTCCGGGGCCGCGCTCATACACGGGCGAAGATATCGTCGAGCTCCATGGTCACGGCGGTACGGTAGTCAGCGATATGCTGTTGGCCAGTGCTCTGCGCCTCGGTGCTCGGGCGGCGGAGCCGGGCGAGTTCACGCTGCGGGCATTCCTCAACGACAAACTGGATCTCACGCAGGC
>SMWC01000133.1 GCA_004357505.1 Gammaproteobacteria bacterium
AGAATGCGTCCATCGCTCAGCGATGCGACGCAGATCGGCCAGGGATTAAAACCACGTACCCGGCGTGCCAACGACACCGCATCCTGCTGCCAATCCAACGCAGCCTCGTCCTTGGAGATCTTCGCTGCATACGTAACCGCGTGCTCATCCTGAGGCGACGGTCGCAGGCTATCGTCCAAAATTCCGGGCAGCGTGTCGAGCAGCAATTCCGCGCCCAACTGTGCCAGTCGATCGCTCAACATGCCGGCGGTCTCGGAGTCATTCATCTCCACCGACCGCTGATCGTATACCGGGCCACTATCCAGATCGAGCTGCATCTTCATGATGCTGACGCCGGTCTGCCGGTCGCCTTCGAGGATCGCGCGCTGTATCGGTGCCGCGCCGCGCCAGCGAGGCAGTAGCGAGGCGTGAATATTGACCGCACCATGCCGCGGCCACTGCAACAGCCACTCGGGGAACAGCAGCCCGTAGGCGACGACGACCAGCAAGTCCGGTCGCGGCCCCCAGCTTTTCAGACCAGTGTCGTCGCGCAGCGTCACGGGCTGGTATACCGACAGGCCCCTGGTTGCAGAGAGTTTCTTTATTGCGCTGCGAGTGAGCTTTCTTCCGCGCCCGGCCGGTCGGTCGGGCTGCGTCAGCACCTGAACGATGTTCGTTCCGCTCGACAATAGCGCCTCAAGCGCCGGAACCGCAAACTCCGGAGTTCCGGCGAAAGCGATGCGTGGCCTAGAACTCACCGCGACAGCGACTCGCGATACCGATTCAAATGACAGGGGCTGAAAGACGAGACGAATCGCTTTCCCCTGTCCTGTGCTTGGCCTTCTTCACCATTTTTTTCTTCAGTCGGTCGCGCTTCAGTGCCGACAGGTAATCGACAAATAGCTTGCCTTCCAGATGATCAACCTCGTGTTGAATACAGATCGCCAATAAGCCTTCAGCGTCGAACTCCAGAGTCTCGCCGTTCTCATCGAGTGCTTTGACTACAATTCGCTCCGCACGGCTAACGGCCTCGAAAACACCGGGAACTGAGAGGCACCCTTCCTCAAAACTAACGCTGCCCTCGGCGCTCAAGATGTCGGGGTTGATCAGGCAAAGCGGTTCGTTGCGTTCATCCGATACATCCGTGACGAGAATTCGCTTGTGGATATTGACCTGGGTGGCAGCCAGCCCGATACCGGGCGCCGCATACATTGTTTCGAGCATATCCGCCACCAGCGTGCGAGTTTCAGCGTCGACCTCCGCCACCGAGACTGCCCGAATACGCAAACGGGAGTCCGGATACTCAAGAATTGGGAGACATGCCATTGTGGTTAGCCCAGCATTTCGTGTATAACGCAAAGACGTCACTTAACCCTATGACTTTACAGGAATAGCAGTGGTTCCTCAGTCGCTGATCTCGTGGGTCAAGAGTCCGTTCTTAGGGCCCGAGGATTATAGCAGCAACCCTCTGAGGATCACTGTTAGACTCATTTTATCTGGCCTCAGGGAGCTTTGAGCCATGTTTTACGCGCATTTGCCGCCCATTCGCATTGCCCGCCTCGGCGTGCTAGCCGCAGCCGTTTTCGGACTCCTGACCGCATGTGGCGTCAATCCGCCGCAGGCGCAGTCCGGCACCGCACAGACGCCGTCGACGGTCACGGCGAGGTCGGTCGATCAACGCCGAATCGCATTAAACCCTATCGGCAGCGACCGTTCCGCTGCGGTTGGACAAGCGGTCACGCCGGTACTGATCAACCCCAGACACCCCGAACGGTATGTGGTTCAGCCCGGTGACACGCTTTGGGATATCGCCGAGCTATTCTTACTGGACGCTTGGTATTGGCCGGAGATCTGGCAGATCAACCCGCAGGTCGCCAATCCTCATCTGATCTATCCTGGCGATATTCTCTCTCTGATCTACCCGGATGGCCGACCGGTGATTCAGATAGAGCGCGGAGTCGCAGAGCGACTATCGCCGCGCGTACGCGTGGAGGCGCTTGACCAGGCGATTTCCACGCTTCCAGCGGAGATTTTGCGGGCTTTTCTTTCTCGCCCGACCGTCCTCGCGAGAAGCGAGTTGTCAGACCTGCCGTATGTGTTTGCGCAGACGGACGGATTACTCGGCGCCGCGGGTGAGAATGTCTATGTGCGCGGCACGAACGAGCCCGTAGGAACCGTGTTCGACCTCGTCCACCTAGGTGATCGACTCGTGGATCCTGACGACTATCGGACGCTGGGCTACGAAGGACTGTATGTCGGGCAGGGGCGAGTGACTCGGGTAGGCGATCCAACGACACTCTACCTGACGTCTTCCTCCCGCGAAGCGCTGGTAGGCGACTATCTACTAGAAGTTGAGGACGTCATGCCGGCAACGTTCTTCCCGCGACCGCCTAGCAGTGAAATCGAGGGCAGAATCATTTCGGTGATCGACGGCATCTCGCTGATCGGCCAATACCAGGTGGTCGTTTTGAATCGAGGCGCCATGCATGGGCTGGAGCCCGGCCACGTATTGCGTGTGTTCAAGACCGGAAAACGAATCGACGATGACGTAAAAGGGGCCTTATTCACAAGGAAAGTGCGTTTGCCCGATGAGCCGGCAGGCACGATGATGGTCTTCCGGATCTATGAGCGCATGAGCTATGCCCTGGTCATGGAGGCCACGACCGATATCCGCGTACTGGATACCGTGCGCAACCCGTAAGCAGCCCGCACCCAACCGGGGTTGAAGCCCCGGTACACAAGCGTCAGCATCTTTTGCTATGTGTCTTGACGCATGGCTCACAATTCTTCAAGCCGTCCACCCGGGTTCGCCAGGCGTTGTAGAGCTTCTCCGCGCGCAGGGCACCGCAGCAAACGTCGTTGCGCTTCCGCGCCGAGACCTTATGGCGGTCGGCTTGGATACCAAGACCGTCGCACGACTGAAGTCTCCCGATGCCGACTTGCTGGCTGACTGGTCACGCTGGCTGGAGCGCCCGGGTCATACGCTCGTTACCGTGGATAGCCCCGGTTACCCACCGTTGCTGCAAGAGTTACCCGACCCACCGTTGGCTCTATGGAGCGTCGGTGCCCGGCTTGATCTGTTGCAAGCGCCGCAGCTCGCTATGGTTGGTAGTCGTAACCCGACGCGTAGCGGTCGTGACACGGCGGAACGGTTCGCGCATTATTTGAGTGACCGCGGACTGACCATCACAAGCGGTCTAGCCACCGGGATCGATGGCGCGGGTCACCGCGGCGGCCTTGCAGGTGCGGCGGGAACCGTCGCAGTTCTAGGCTCGGGGCTCGACGTCATTTACCCCGCGACTCATCACGCGTTAGCTCAAAATATCATCGCCGACGGTCTGCTGATCTCGGAATATCCGCCGAAGACACCGCCACGATCTTTACACTTTCCGCAACGCAATCGAATCATCGCCGGTCTTAGTGTGGGGACCTTAGTCGTTGAGGCTGCCCGCCGCAGCGGGTCGTTGATCACAGCGCGTTTAGCAGCGGACTACGGACGAGAAGTTTTCGCCATCCCAGGTTCTATTCACAGCCCTCTCGCTAAGGGTTGTCACCGGCTCATCAAAGACGGCGCCAAACTGGTAGAGGACGCGGCCGATGTGCTCGTCGAACTTCCGTCCTTGCTGCAGTTTCCGAATCGAGCCGAAGCTGCTGCTGTAGAGCCTGCGATCGACTCTGATTCAATAACCGCACAACCTGGCTACCCGCAACTGTTGCAAGCGATGGACTTTGAGCCATGTTCCCTTAGCCAGATGAGCGAGCGAACCGGATTGACGACAGCGGAGCTTTCCTCCATGCTCCTGCTACTGGAATTGGAGGGGTTTGTCGAAGCCCTCCCCGGCGGCCTCTATTCCCGCCTACCGAAGAGAAGCGCATGAAAGAAACCGTGCTCGACGTGCTCATGTATCTGTTCGAATCTTTCGTGGACAGCGACGATGAGCCTGAACCTGATCGAAATGAACTTCGAGAGGAACTGGAGCGCGCCGGGTTTCGGGACCGGGAGATCGATCGTGCTCTCGATTGGCTTGACGGACTCAACGCGTCAGAAATGCTATCGACGGTGGCTGGCCCTCGATCAACCACTGTAAGAATCTTCGACCGTTTCGAGCAAGAACGGTTGGATTCGTCCTGCAGGGGGTATTTGCTGCATCTGGAGCAGGTCGGCATTCTCACGCCGACGCAACGAGAACTGGTGATAGATCGGCTTCTGGCGCTGGATGACACCGATATCGATATCGAGCAAGTCAAGTGGGTCATAATGATGCTTCTCTTTAGTCAACCGGGCCAGGAACAAGCTTACGCGCGAATGGCGGACCTGGTATTCGCCGACGATCCTGGTTGGCTTCACTGACAGCAATCCGCTGACCGAGCGTGCTTAGGCGATTGTCTCTAGCTCTTGCGTCACTATGAGCAAGAACCTCGTCATCGTCGAATCTCCCGCCAAGGCGAGAACCATAGAAAAATATCTGGGTAAGGATTTCACGGTTCTTGCCTCCTACGGACATGTGCGCGATCTGGTGCCCAAGGAAGGCGCGGTCGACCCGGACGCCGATTTCGCGATGACGTATCAGCTTATCGATAAGAATGCGAAGCATCTGGAGAAGATCGCGCAGGCTGTCAAAAAGGCTTCCACCCTCTACCTCGCTACCGACCCTGACCGTGAAGGCGAGGCGATCTCATGGCACGTTTACGAAGTGCTCAAAGAGCGAGAGCTGCTGGAGAATACGAAGGTACACCGGGTGGTGTTTCACGAGATCACCAAGCGTGCGATTCAGGAGGCGATCGATCATCCGCGTGAACTCTCAGAGCACCTCATTAACGCACAGCAGGCGCGCCGGGCACTCGACTTCCTGGTCGGGTTCAATCTCTCGCCGCTGTTGTGGAAAAAGGTACGCCGCGGCCTTTCGGCCGGGCGCGTACAAAGCCCCGCGCTCCGGTTAATCGTCGAGCGAGAAGATCAGATATCGGCATTCGAGTCCCGAGAATATTGGACGATCGGCGCCGAAGCCGAGCATGAGAAGGAGAGCCTGACGGTTCGACTCGCGTTGTTCAAAGACGAGAAGGTCGAACAGTTCACATTCACCGACGAAAAAACCGTGCGTGCGGCTGAGACGGCCATCAACGAAGCGGCGCGGGCTGGAGACACCGGAACCGAAGTCGATCAAACCAGTACCACCACAGCGGACCGCATTCTCACGGTCGCTAACGTCGAAAAGAAGCAGCGGCAACGCAAACCTTCCGCGCCGTTTACAACGTCTACACTTCAGCAGGAGGCATCAAGAAAGCTCGGTTACAGTGCGCAGAAAACCATGATGACTGCGCAGCGTCTCTACGAAGGTATCGACGTCGGCGATGGCTCGGTCGGTTTGATTACCTATATGCGTACTGATTCGGTGACAGTCGCTAATGAGGCGCTCGAGGAACTTCGGGCCCTGATCAAAGATCGCTACGGGGAAGAGAACCTTCCAGACGAACCACCTCGATACATCACTAAGGCGAAGAACGCGCAGGAAGCCCATGAAGCTATCCGGCCTACATTGGCCGCTCGAATCCCCGAGGATCTCAAACGTCACCTCGAGAATGATCAGCTCCGACTTTATGAACTCATTTGGAAGCGCACGGTAGCGTGCCAAATGAGTCCCGCGGTATTTGACACAGTCAGGCTTGACCTCGTAGCAGGACGAGAGCCTGACGGAAACATTCGCTTCCGGGCAACAGGATCGGTACTCGTGAAGCCGGGATTTATGGCCGTCTATCAGGAAGGTCAAGACGACAGCGCTCAAGACGATCAGGACCGCCTACTGCCGCCTCTGAAAAAAGGTGACGAACTTAAGCTGCTCGAGATTTTAAGCGAACAACATTTTACAGAACCGCCGCCCCGATTCTCTGAAGCAACGCTCGTCAAGGCACTGGAAGAGTTCGGTATCGGCCGACCATCAACTTACGCTTCTATCATCTCGACGCTCCGCAATCGTGAATACGTAGAGATGGAAAGTCGACGTTTTATCCCGACGGACGTCGGCAAGGTCGTGAACCGGTTCCTGACGGAACATTTCTCCCAATACGTAGACTATGAATTCACGGCACAGCTGGAGGATTCGCTGGACGCCATCTCCCGTGGCGAGAAAGAGTGGCTGCCGTTGTTACGCGAGTTCTGGACGCCGTTTCGCAAACTCATCGAGCATACCGAAAGCTCTGTCACTCGTGAACAAGCGTCGCAAGCTCGCATATTAGGGACGGACCCGAAGAGCGGAAGACCGATGAGTGTGCGTATGGGCAGATACGGCGCCTTCGTTCAGATCGGCACGAAAGATGATGAGGAGAAGCCTCTCTTTGCCGGCCTGAGACCTGGTCAGAAGATGGACGATGTCACGCTGGAGGCCGGGCTGGATCTTTTCAAACTGCCGCGGGATCTGGGTGAGACGCCCGACGGCGAGCCGGTAGCGGCGAGCATCGGTCGCTTTGGGCCGTATGTTCGATACGGCACCAAGTATGTCTCGATCCGCGGTGACGACCCCTATACGATCGATCTCGAACGGGCGTTGGAGCTGATTGAAGAGAAGAAAATCACCGATCTCAACCGCATCATTCAGGATTTTCCAGATGCCGGGATTCAGGTACTGAATGGGCGGTATGGCCCTTACATCACCGATGGGAAAAAGAACGCCAAAGTACCCAAAGAACGTCAGCCCGAAAAGCTCTCATTGGAAGAATGCCGAACCCTGATTGCCGCCGCACCGGAGCGGCGGGGCCGACGGGGCGCGAAGAAGACAGCAAGTAAGGCCACGAAAAAGGCCACGAGTAAAAAGAGCAAGAAAACCGCTAAGAAGCGCACCAAGAAAAAGCCCGCACGGCTGCAGGGCCGTCGAACCGACCCGGCTGTTGCCGCTGAGAGTGCGGCTGGCGACGACGGCCCAGGTGACAGTCACGGCTGAGCGCTGAATCGCAGCAGGGCGCTCGCCATGCTTGAGAAAACTGCTAACACTTATCTACCGCGCTTCGAGCGGGCAGCTCGGACTTTGGCAGATGGCGGCTTGATCGCCTACCCGACTGAAGGCGTCTACGGCCTCGGTTGCTTGCCGGGCGAGAGGCGCACCGTGTACCGGCTACTGCGCGTCAAACGACGCTCCTGGCGCAAGGGGCTGATCTTGATTGCCGCGGATCTCGCGCAGCTGGAGCCGCTGATCGTTCTGCCCAAAGGTGACTTGCTAGCGCAGATTCTCGCTAGCTGGCCGGGCCCGGTGACGTGGGTACTGAGGGCTCGGCGCGGCGTACCCGCATGGCTTAGTGGTGGACGCGAGACTCTGGCCGTGCGCGTGACCGCACATCCCCTGGCGATGCGCCTCTGCAACCGCTTGAACAGTCCGTTGGTGTCTACCAGCGCCAATCGTTCCGGACGCCCACCGTTGACGCGCGCGCTCCAAGTTCGCCGTGAACTGGGCACCGAGCTGGATGATTTACTCGTCGGTCCGCTCGGGTCCCTGGCTCAGCCGACAACCATCCGGGATGGCCTGACCGGCCGGATTCTGCGCTGAACCACCACGGCGGGAGACATTCGAGGCTGTAAGCGCGGCGGGTTCCATCTGGTCCACTCTATCCGGGTGCAATCGGCGGGCAAGCTATGGTAACTTTTCAGGAATAGCTCTCAACTACCCGAATAAAAAGCACATATTAACTCTTCATGATGGCTGATTTACGGCTCAAGGCAGGCTTTTTGGGGTTGGTCGCCACACTGGCAGCCTGGCCGATGGTCGGTACTGCGGTGAACCACGGCACCCCGTCCGGGCCGTTGTCGCTCGCGTCTCCGGTTCGGCCCATCAAGGGGCCGGAGCAGATTTACCTGGTGCAGCTAATCGAAGCGGCCGTATTGAATTATCGGGGTACGAAGAGCGGTTACGCGGCGACAAAGCCCGCTCCCGGCCGCAAGCTGAATAGGGCTTCGGGGGCCGTCGAGAGCTACGTCAGCTATCTGGATGAATCTCACGATCGGTTATTGAGAGACGTCGGCGCGCCCAATTCAAAGGTCTATAGCTTTCGCTATGCACTGAACGGCTTCGCCGCTCGGCTGACGTCCAACCAGATCTCGCGATTAAAACGCAGCGGGACGGTCGCACGTGTCTGGCTGGATACCGAACAACAGGTTCAAACCAACAACAGCGCTATCTTTCTAGGACTGCAGGATCAGAATGGGGGACTCAGGGCCGATCTCGGGTTGCGCGGTGAAGATATCATTATCGCCGTCATCGACAGTGGTATCGCACCAAACCACCCATCTCTGGCAGACACCGAGGATCAGATCCCGCGCGGCTGTACGACGCGATGGTCGGAGGCATCGTGGCTGGGCGTCTTTTTGTGCAGCTCGATCAAGAGGAACCCGCCGACGACGCTGATGTTCGAGGAGCCGCAAGGATTCACGGGCATCTGTCAGGCCGGCGACGGTTTCACCGAGTCAACATGTAACAACAAGCTGATCGGCGCGCGCTATTATCTGGACGGGTTTCTGGCCCGCAATGAGTTGGATCCAGGGGAGTTTGTCTCGCCGAAGGACGCCGACGGTCATGGCACGCATATAGCCAGCATCGCGGCCGGCATCTCGGTTACGGCTGAAATGTTCGGCACACGACTGGGCCAGATCAGCGGCATCGCACCGCGAGCTCGAATTGCTGTCTACAAGGCGTGCTGGCTGAAGCCGGGCGAAACCCGTGCGAGCTGCAGCACCGCAGATCTCACTCGAGCGATCGATGATGCCGTCGCCGACGGCGTGGATATCATTAACTACTCGGTTGGCAGCCTCGAGACCGACCTGGATGCTCCGGACGATCTGGCGTTGCTGAACGCCTTACAGGCGGGTGTTTTCAGCGTGGTAGCCGCCGGTAACGACGGCCCCAATTTTGGCACCATCGGCTCTCCGAGTGGTGCCCCCTGGGTACTGACCGTCGGCGCATCCACACAGTCCGGTGGCCGCTTCGAGGAAGCCATCGCAGTGACAGAGCCGGAGCGTCTGGTGCAACTCCTGGCGACAAGGGAAGCCAGCTTTACCCCGCCGCTGCGCGATCGGGATCCGGTCGAACAGGAACTGAAGCTCGTGGACGATGGCCAAGCGTTCCTGAGTGACGGTAGCCCCGGTTCGGTCAGGGACGCCTGTGAGGCTTTGGAGAACGCGGCGGATCTCCAGGGACATATCGCACTGATCGAGCGCGGCGGGTGCGAGTTCCAGATCAAGCTCGACCGGGTCGAGCAGGCAGGCGCTGTAGCCGCCGTGGTTTACAACAATCGCGGTGATCCGATCGTCATGAACGGTGATACGGGCACGGTCGACATACCGGCCGTCATGATCGCAACGGCCGATGGTCAACTGTTGGTCGATGAACTTCTCGCTGACACAGTTGTTCGCATTGAACTAAGCAAAGGTACGTTCATCGAACTTAGTGATACCGCTAACGTGTTGGCAGAGTTTTCCTCTCGCGGGCCGTCTCCCGGCGGCCTGGATTTCCTCAAGCCGGATGTAACAGCGCCCGGCGTCCACATCCTTGCGGCGCATACATCAGAAGTCGCCAACGGATTGACCGGCGAGTACTACCAGTATCTCAGCGGCACGTCGATGTCGACGCCCGAAGCCGTAGGCGTCGCGGCCCTACTGAAGGAAGCCCACCCGGAGTGGACACCGAGTCAGATTAAATCCGCGCTGACGACCTCTGCATATTCGGGGGTCGTAAAAGAAGACGGCGCGACCGTAGCCGATCCTTTCGATGTTGGCGCCGGTCATATCGATCCCAACCGTGCGATCGACCCCGGCCTGGTGTACGACGTCGACTTCTTGAGCTATGCGGCCTATTTATGCGGGCTGGACGATCCGCCTTTCCCGCCAACCGACTGCGCAATTCTGGCCGCCGCCGGATTCTCCTCAGCAGGGCGAGATCTCAACGTCCCTTCGATCGGAATCGCCGAATTGATCAGCGGCGACGTGGCTACACGGCGCGTCACGAACGTAGGGCCGCCCGGTACGTACACGCCGACAGTGATCTCGCCGTTAGGATTGGACGTGTTCGTCTCACCGATGAGCCTGAGCCTGAACTCCGGAGAAATCGGCGAGTTCTCCCTCACTTTTCAGAGGCAGGGTGCTCAACTCGATACCTGGAGTTTCGGCAGAGTATCCTGGTCGGACGGCACCCGGATCGTCGCAAGCCCGATCGCGGTGCGTCCCGTTACATTGCGCGCGCCGGAAGA
The DNA here is from genome assembly GCA_004357505.1 of Gammaproteobacteria bacterium. Classification (GTDB taxonomy): domain Bacteria; phylum Pseudomonadota; class Gammaproteobacteria; order Steroidobacterales; family Rariloculaceae; genus SMWC01. The sequence goes on from SMWC01000133.1 coordinate 10,207, forward strand.
ACTCAGGTTCACCGGTGCCACGGGAGCCGTTCAGGTTCCAGTAGCCTTCGGCTACAGCGGCGCTTACCTCGCCGATGTTCATGGCCTCAGGGCACCACTGACGGACTTCTGCCTCGATGACAACAACGAACCCACGCCTTGCTTCATCCAGAAAGACACGACCAACCAATTCTCATTTCGGTCCGACAACGGCGTCCGCACTCACCTGATCGATATCCCTGCAGACCAGCTTTACGCGCGTTTCTCTCTATTCGATGAGTTCACCGACGGCGCTGATGATCTCGACCTGTACCTGTTTTTCTGTCCCAATAATCAGTGCACTCAAATTGCGCAAAGCGGCAGTTTCACTTCCGACGAAGAAATCAACTTGATATCTCCAGCGGCCGGAAGTTACGCCGCCCTAGTGCACGGCTTCGAGACCGATCAGGTCGTCGGCGGACCGGGCGCACTGTACACGCTGTTCGCGTGGTCGTTCGGTACCAACGACATCGCAGGCAATCTTCAGGTCACATTTCCCGTAACGGTCAGCGACGGCGAGCGGCAGGAGCTGGATCTTGACTGGGGGCCGTTGACGCCGGCCACCCGCTATCTGGGCGCGATCTCCCACAACACACCGACGGGGCTCTACGGACTCACAATCTTAAACATGGACTCACCCTAGCCCCGCTGGCGTCGACGATGCCCGAAATCGGCGCTCAGCGCCGACGGCGCTTCCGCTGACAGGCTTCGTAGCGGAAACAACTCACGAGATGATCATTGACGAGCCCGGTAGCCTGCATGTACGCATAGACGATTGTAGATCCGACGAACTTGAAGCCCCGGGACTTGAGATCCGAGCTTAGCGCATCCGACGCCGGACTCGTTGACGGAACCTGGTTTTGCCGACGCCAGCGATTGACGATCGGCTTGCCCGCAACGAAACGCCAGACGTAGTTCTCGAAGCTTCCGAACTCTTCTTGAATATCGAGAAACGCTCTAGCGTTACCGATAGCCGAGACGATTTTCAGCCTGTTCCTGACTATGCCGGCGTCGTTGACGAGGCGTTCCACAGAGCGCCGGTTGAATCGTGCTACGCGTTGCGGAGCGAAGTCGGCGAAGGCTTTTCTATAGCCCTCTCGCTTTCTCAAAATGATGGCCCAGCTCAGACCGGCTTGAGCGCCCTCGAGGATGAGAAACTCGAAATGGGTGCGGTCATCGTGTACAGGCACGCCCCACTCGGTATCGTGATAGTGTCTGTAGTCCCGCTCGACACCCTCGCTCCATGGACAGCGTCTTCCGGTCATCAAAGCTTAAAACCTACCTGAAAACAGACGCTTGTATTAGTTTAGATCGACCACTCCACGGCAGCCGCAATGCGTTCGCGTATCGGCTCCATCGGTTCTCCCGCATTACCCATCACCGCGACGCTGCCGTCTCCGAGCGGCATGATCACGCCTAAGAGGCCCTCCTCCGGTAACTCCAACGGCAGAAGCTTCGTCACACGTTCGTGCGGCAACAACAGCAACATGACCGGCCCACGGTCCCCTTGAAGCACGAGATGGGGGACCCATTCACCGCGCACCAGACAGGACTGCGCGTAGCTCAGCAAGCCCAGACGAGTCGTATCGACGTCAGCCCAACTACTGAGGACCTCCTCGAGTGACGCCGGAGAAATTCGAACGTCGGTCCTGACCCAGGATTGCGGCTCCTCGTACCAGTGCTCGAGAACCTCCGCGATCAACAAGTCGTTATCGATGCCAGAGCCGCCGGAGATAGCGAACCAGGACGCAACCCCTATGACCAGTGTCGCCGCAATACTCATCGACACCGTCCGACGTCGAGCATCGGTCCAGCGGCCAGCCGGCTTGCGTGCCGCGCGCAACTTAAAGGCTGCAACGTCGAACCGCAGTGCGTCGTGGATCAGCCATTCAGCATTGCGCACGCGTTCAGCAAAAGCCGTGCACGCTGCGCATTGTTCGATATGCTCAGCGCATTCCTCATCCAGACGCGCAGGATCGGAGTCGATTCTTTCCTTAACTGTGTTGCAATCCATAGTTACTCCACGGGCACGACTCTGAGCTCCGGACGTACTTGCTCGATGAGCTTCCTGCGCGCCCGGTGCAATCGGGTCAGCACCGCTCCTTGTGTCAAATCCATCGTTACCGCGATCTCCTCAGTGCTGAATCCGAACATGACCTGCAGCACCAGAGGTTCTCTATAGCTCTCCTCGAGCTGAAAAATCGCCCGTCGCATATCGTCAATATCCGTATCGTTTCCCGTTGCTATCAATGCCGCCTCAGCGGTACTGAGTTCGTCGATGTCCTGTGTCTCTAAACGCTTGCGTTCGTAAACGCGCGCGTGTTCTCGCCGCGCGATCGTCAACAGCCACGCCTTCACCGAACCCTCGTCCTGCAAGCTCTCGAGCGAGCGAAAGGCTCTGAGCATGGCTTCCTGGACGACATCGTCCGCCAGGTCCGGGTCCCTGCTCAACCAGAACGCATAGCGGTACAGATCGTCCCGCCACGGGGCTACCAGACGCTCAAATCTGAGCCTGTGTGCATCGTTTACACCGAAGTCTGGCATCTAAGGTGACCGGAGTCCTGTGGTTTTTATTACTGGCTTGCGTAGCTTGGAGAAGGTACAGTAAATAGGGTAAATGCCAAGTTCTGGCGCTCACAGCGGTGAATTCATGGCAGCTAAGGGCACCAAGCCCGATCGATATGCGGTAGTTGGCCATCCAGTCGATCACAGCCGATCTCCGCTGATTCACCAACTGTTTGCCCGCCAAACCGGAGAGAACATCACCTATGAGCTGATTGACGCCTCTCCCGAGGAGTTTGAGGTTGCGGTGCGGGGCTTTGCCGCAGCCGGCGGCAAGGGGCTCAACATCACGTCCCCCCACAAACAGGCGGCGTTCGAGATTTCGACCGAACGC
>SMWC01000134.1 GCA_004357505.1 Gammaproteobacteria bacterium
AGATGTCGAACATCGGGTAGTTGGCGTTAAGATTTAACAGGTCGCTGCCCCGATTGTACAAGGCGTTAAATGTCGTTGTCACCGAGGTTGAAACTCCGGCGGCAGCAATCGTCAGATTAAGGGATGTGTTTTCGCTGACGGTGCCGGTGAGTGTCAGATTGGCGCCGGTCGAGCCATCGGCGAGCATCGTACCGGGTGCTGCAATTAGCGTGCCGGATCCCGTCACGCTAGTGCCGGTGACCTGTACGGTGCCCTGAGCCCCGGCGAGGAGATCACCCGTGTTGGTATCGGTCACTATGCAGACCAACTCCAGAGTCTCCGCGACCAGACAGCCGATGTCGTCGGTCGTGCTGAGGTAGCCGAAGGCGAGGTCGTCGATAATGACATCGCCACCGCTTGGGGTAGTCACGAGAATCGATCTGATCGCAGGATCGGCCGCGGTGCGGTTCACGGAATACTGCACGTAGGTCGTCGTCGGCGTTATGAGTGGCGTGATCAAGTTCCCATTCAAATCCCGAATCTCAATAGTGCTGACAACAGTTGAATTTTCCGTTATTACCCAGAACGATAGGGTGCGGGGCTGCGTACCGAAACTCACCAGAGCCGAGGCGCCGTTCAGAATGTGCCAGGCGTTGTCGCCGGAGACGTAGAAAGCCCCGATGCCGCGCGAATTTGCAATGCCAGCAGAAAAGGTGGCCGTGAAGGGCGAGGTTCCGATCGAGAACGGCCCTACCGCGTTAGTTATCTCGCTATTTTCGAAGCTCGTGGTCACATCGGGGCCGTTCGGCGTCACCGCCTGCCCATTCCAGATACCTGCGGGCGACTGATCGGCCACGGGCGGAGTGATAATGCCACCATCACCACCGCCGCCACCGCCGCCACCGCCGCCACCGCATGCGGTCAGGGCTGCGACGGAAACCAGTGCAATGGATGAAAGGCGGGTCAATGTCTTCATTTGGGCTCTCCCCACGATTTGTGACTAGGCGCCGGAATCACCGGGGCCGATGGATTGTGTTCGTTGTAACAGTTGAGTTCCCATGGGTCCGGGAATGGTTCAATCGATGTCCGTGCAAACGATAACAGCTCATTAAAAGAAAACGTGAAGCTCGGCGAAGAACTCGTCCCGATTTTGCGGGTCATCTCCCGGCATGCCGTCGTATAGACGCACCCCGATCCGCGGTTGCAGCATCTGCATCGGTGAGTACTCCCAGACCAGGCTGAAGCGCTCCTGCTCGTCGTCAGCGACAGCGTCGTCAGGATCGAACCTCTCATAGGTCACTTTGAGATTGTGCCCTTTCGTTAAGCGCCAGTTAGCCTCGAGCAGGCCCACGACCATGTCCAGGTCGCCTGTCGGCGTCTCGTCGGTAATGTAGTCATACTCCGCTAACCAGGTGATCGGCCCGGTACGGAGTCCGGCGAACACACCGGACATCGTCCGATCACCCAGCGCCGCGTTATCGAAGTTGTAGCTCGCGCCGAGCTGCCAACGAGACGAAATATACGCACCCCTGAAGCTGGTCTGTTGCGTTGAATCTCCTGCCTTACCGTTGGTTACCGCGACCTGCGCGGACCAGGGTCCGAGCTCGAGGCCCACCTCGACGCCGTTGTCGGGCCTGAAGAAGTCGATTCCCGTGACTTGGCGGATGAATGCGCTGTCGTCTTCCAGTCGCCAACCGAACGGCAGGAAGAACTGGCCTACCTTGATGGTGTATTTCCCATTCGCAGGCGTGAGCAACGCATAGGCCTCCCGGTTGAATGCGCCCCCGGGTGCGATCTGCTCATCCAGATAGACACTCAAGAGTCCGGGGATGACGCGCACGTCGGCATAGACCGTGCCCCTCGAGGTGCCGAACTCCGATCGTGCCTCGATATTCGGGATGTCCACGTAGTCGTAGCCAGCACGTAAATCCCCGCCGATCGCGAACCAACGATTGATCTCGCCCGTCCACGCGTCTTCGGCCTGACCGACCAAACGCTGCGCGAGCTCGGTCTGCGCATAGGCTGTACCGAAAGCATTGCGTTTCCCGCCTCCGGAGGGATTGGTATGACACGTGACGCATTTAAAGCCGCTGCGTACCGACAGATAAGGCTCGGCGGATGTATTAGATGAAAAAAGGCTCGCACCGAGGAGTAGCGGGACCGCCAGATCTAAGCGTCTGACCGCCCTGTAGGCCCACATTGTCACGCTCGAGCGCATCGTCGATCTGCCCCGTTAGTCGTCGATCGTCCAAAGACGTCGATCATATCGGCTAAAATACAATTCGAATTCACGTAATTCTTAGTTCCTCCGACCGAGAGAAAGGTTCAAACGACACAACTATCTGCGGTCCGTCTTGACTAAAGACCTAGCAGCAACGCTCCCGGGAGGCTCCAGTCCGCGCCGATGACCGACTTCTCCGCAAAAAGAAGGCCCCAACACGGTGCCGGCCAGGACAGCATCGATCAGTCTTTGCTAGAGCGGATCGCGGCAGGAGAGCGGCCCGCGCTACATGAGCTTTATGTGAACTACTACCAGCGCTTGCTCCGATTTCTGTACCGCATCACCGGTCAACTCGAGCTCGCCCAGGAGGGCATCAACGACGTCATGCTGGTGGTCTGGGAGAAGGGCCATACCTTCACCGGCCGCTCCACGGTATCGACCTGGATCATGGGGATTGCCTACCGGAAGGGGTTGAAATTACGCGAGAAGTCCAAGCGCTGGTCTGACCGCTTCAAGGCCGCGGATATTGACGATTGGAATGAACCTTTCCTGCCGTCAGAGAAACCTACTGATGAGGTCATTATGCAGGACCTCCTGGCGCGGGCGCTGCGGCAATTGTCGCCGGAGCAGCGCGCAGTGGTAGAGCTGACCTATTTTCACGGCTACTCGTATCAGGAGATCAGTGCCATTGCCGGCTGTCCCGTGAATACCGTCAAGACGCGGATGTTTCATGCCCGCGCCAAGCTGCGGACGTTACTGCCGAAGCTCGGTGCCGATGGGCCGTACAAATGAGCGAACCGATGAATCACGAAACAGCGAACGGCGTCCTGCCCTGGTATGCCAACGGCACGCTGGCCGACGACGAGCGCCAACACGTTGAAGATCATGTGCACGCATGCCTGACATGCCACCTGGAGCTCAAGAAAGAGCACGAGCTGCACGAACTCGTGCGGGCGAGTCCGACGGTGAATTTAGCGCCGGAGGAAGGCTTCGATCGACTGTCTCGCCGGCTGGATGACGATGCACGAGGAGGGCGGAGCGCTGTTGAGCAGCTCGCAGGGGCCGTCGAACGGCTATGGGGTCCATTGTCGACGCTCTCATCCGCAACGCGTTTCTCGATGGCAGCATTGGTGCTGTTGGCCTTCGCCGGCGTGCTGTCATGGCGGACTATCCCACCGCCTGTTGTTCAGGGCGACCCGGATTATTTCACGCTAAGCAGCGAGTTCAAGTCTGCGGGAAGTGAGCTGGACATCGTATTCGCCGATCACGTCAGCGAACGGGAGCTCAGAGCGCTCGTGACCGAGATCGACGGGTCTATCATTAGTGGACCCACGGCTCTCGGACGTTACCGGATCCGTTTAACTGACGATGCCGTAGACGAGGCACATCTGAGTGATCTGATCCGGACACTGAGTCACGACGAGCGGGTGCGCTTTGCAGGTCCGTCATTTGCTGGCGAGGAAACCGCCGAATGAGGCGCGCAAGCTTCATCGCGTCGTTGGCCATGATCATTGTCGGCTGTGCGGGTACGACCTCAATTCAGGATCAACGCGTGAACTCCCTCCGAACAAGCCGGCAAATCCTGCTCACCGTACACCAGGATGCCGGAGTTTCCGCCCTCCGATTCACCGGCTCGTCCAGCAAGCGCTACTTGCGCCGCGGGGGCTATCAAGCCGATCCGGCCGTGGAACGCACTTTGAATCAACTTGCGAGCGAGCATGGCTTGCGGCGACTCCAAGGCTGGCCGATCCGAAGTCTCGGCGTCTACTGCGAGGTGTTCGAAGTGCCCGAAAGCACGGCGATCGATACTGTGATCGATCGCCTCTCTGTCGATCCTCGTGTCGACCTAGTTCAGCGAATGCACATCTTCGAGACGCTGGTGAGTCGTTATGACGATCCGTATGCTGAGATGCAGTTCGCTATTCGTGATCTCGGTGTCGAACAAGCCCACGATCTCGCCACCGGCCGAGGCGTCACCGTCGCGCTGATCGATTCCGGCGTTGATGTAAACCATCCGGATCTCGAAAACAGGGTCAGCGTCACCCATGATCTGGTGAAATCGCCAAAGGCGCCGAGTCACGGCGAAGTCCATGGTACGGCCGTTGCGGGCATCATCGCATCGGTCGTCAACAACAGCGAAGGTATCATCGGCATCGCACCGGACGTTGATATCGCTGCACTGCGAGCCTGTTGGCCCGTTGTCAGCGGCAGCAGCGAATCGCATTGTTCGAGCTTCACGCTGGCTCAGGCGCTCGACGTTGCCATCACGCTCGAGCCGCACATCATCAATCTCAGTCTGGCCGGTCCATTTGACCCGCTGCTATCCCGACTATTGGATAAGGCTATGCAGCAGGGGGCCGTGGTCGTCGCGGCTTACCCCGAGGGGGATGATCGAAATGCCGTTTTTCCTGCTTCGCACCCACGTGTCATCGTCGCGCACTCGCCCTCAAGCGCGACAGAGTCGATTTCAGCGTACACGCTGGGCGCACCCGCGACGGAAATCCTGACGACGACACCGAACGCTGGCTACGCTTTTCTCTCCGGAAACTCGTTGGCCGCCGCCCACGTTAGCGGAGTTGTCGCGCTACTGATGGAAACGAATCCTGAGATCGATGTTGATCACGTGGTGCGTTTGCTGTCGGATACCTCGACTGATTCCGGCAGTCTACCGATGATTCACGCCTGTCATGCGTTGGCGATGCTGAGCGGCACCGAGTTTTGTGATGCGCAGAATAGCTACGTTCTCAAGCCTCGCTAGAGTATGTAGGAGACGCTGAACACCCAACTCTCGTGCAACGGCGCACCGAGGTGACTGACTAACGTGTAGTCAGTATCGTAGTAGCGCAGATCCAAGCCCAAATGATGGACTTGCTTGGAGAAACCCAGGTTCCAATGATCATAGGCGCCACCTTGCACGTCCTGGGAATCGACACGTCCTACTATTGCGCCAAACTGAGTACTCCACGGCAGGGGTAGCTCGATCCCAAATTCGTGATTGATGGCGGAGCTGGGCCCAGCTAGGAGGCTATCGGTGTAGGAGACGGTGTAGAAGAATCGCTGCTGGAATCCGATGCTGCCA
>SMWC01000015.1 GCA_004357505.1 Gammaproteobacteria bacterium
GCCGGGCAGATCCCTCGACAGCTCCATGACAATCTCGCCCTCGAGCTTCGGTTTCGCCAGGCGGCCTGGAGGAATCGTTGATCCTGAGGGGAACTGCATGTCCTTGAACAGAGTGCCGTAGACGGGCTCGGAGGTACCGAATAGTTGTTGCGATTCGAGCGTCGTAAATGCGACCTTGTAGCCGCTCTGCTCACGGCCTGCACCGATCCAACGCTGCCGATTAATAGATTGTATATCATAGGCTTGAGACATACTGTTGATGTGGTTGTGGAGGGGCTCGATAGGCTCGTAGCCACTGGCCGCATGCAGGCGCGCAGCGAGCGCAGTTAACGCGGAAGGATCCGGCACGGCGAGATGTCCACCGGCGTTACCGCCAGTCGGTCTCCCATTCTGCTGCCAACTCCGCGGTCAGCTCGGGATGATCGGCGGAGATGTCGTTGATTTCACCCGGATCGACCGAGAGATCGTAGAGACGCCAGGGCACTGCGGCGCTCATCCCCATGCCCGCCGGACCTTCGTTAATGGCCTTGTAGTTCCCCCTGATGACTGCGCCGGTCGCTCCGGTCGACCAGCCGGCGCTGTCCGACGAGTCACGGACGGCGGACTTCTCGCCCAAGAGATACGGCCAGAAGGATTTCCCGAGGATCGGCATGATGTCGCGGCCCCTGTATGGCCCCTCGCCCGGATGCTCGGCACCGGCGATATCCAAAAACGTCGGCAGGATGTCCATCGTGGTTATAAACGTGCCATCGATGCTGGGCTCGGAGATGACGCTTGGGTAACGAATAATCGCGGCGGCCCGGATGCCGCCTTCTGCGAGCCGGCCCTTGAAGTATTTGAGCGGTGCGGTGGCTGCTTCGCCAAAGCCTATGCCATGATCGATGAACGAGCGGAACCGGCCGAAGTTCTCGAAGCGATTGTCTGGCGTATTGGGTTCTACAGGAAGCCTGCCCAGATCGGGTCCGCGCCCCGTATAGACGCCATATTGCCCAGCCGACGCGCCGTGATCGGACATGAACATGATGACGGTCGTATCGAGCTGGCCGCTGTCTTCGAGGTACGCGATGACACGGCCGATACTCAGGTCCAGGTACTCCACCATGCCCGCGTAGATCTCCTGGGCGCGTGAAAATTTCGCTTGCTCCTCTGTGTTGAGTTCGGACCAGGGAATCGCGAGCGGCTGATACGCCTCGAGCGTCGCACCCGCGGGGATCACGCCTAACTCGCCGGCGCGGGCGGCACGCTCGGTGCGCAGCACATCGTAACCGGCATCATAGTTGCCGGCATGACGATCCAGCCAGTCTTCGGGCAACTGCAGCGGCCAGTGCGGTGCGGTGTAGGCCATGTAGGCGAACCAGGGGTTATCGCCATCGTGCGCCTGCAGAAATTCCAGCATCTTGTCCGTGTAGACTCTCGTGGAGTAGAAATCCTCGGGCAGGTTTTCAAGCGCTACGGGAATCCCATGTTCCTCGTAGTAGGCCTCTTCGCCCCAGAAGTAGTCGGCGAAGTGGCTGCCCGCGGAGGCCAACATCGCGAAGGAGCGATCAAAGCCGCGTACGGCGGGCCTGTAATCGCCGGACATCCCCAGATCCCATTTACCCGACATATAAGTACTGTAGCCCGCATCCTGCATGAGCTCCGGGAGAACCGCGACGTTCAACGTCAGGCTGTTGTCGCGCGGGCCACCGGGGCGATTCGGACGCTCCTCGATGACCGAGGCGGCGCCACGGCTGGACATCAGCATCGCACGCGTCTGCTGGCACGCCCTTCCCGTGTGTAGATTCGTCAGGCGGATTCCTGCGAACGCGAGCTCGTCCAGATTTGGCGTGGGAATCTCACTGCCGAAAGCGCCGAGATCGGTATAGCCTAGATCGTCAGCGACAATCAGCAGGATGTTCGGTCGCGCGTCGGCGGGTGTTGCAACTGCCGCGGTTCGGCCATCCGGTGTCGTGGGCGGGCTGTCGTTCGTACAACCGAAGACCCCGACCAGCATTGTGATGCCGAGCCATTTCGTCCAGCGACCCATAATCACTCCCTTGTATTCTTATTATTGGATTGTAGTTGACGCTCCTAGAAGCGTCGGTTGACGGCGAACTGCGCGAGACTTATAAGTCCTCGCTTGAAGTCGGTATCCGGCAAGCTGTCCAGCGCCGCAGCCGCCAGATCCGCTTCATCCCGCGCCCGCTCAGCCGTGTAGCGAAGGCCGCCCGAAGTTTCGATCGCGAGTTGGATCGACGTCAGGTTCTGCGTACCGCCGGTCTCGATGGCTTCTCGTATCATGTGTCGTTCGGCGGCGCTGCCGTTATCCATCGCGTAAATCAGTGGCAGCGTGGGCTTCCCCTGCGCCAGGTCATCGCCGATGTTTTTGCCGAGTTCTTCGGTGGTCGCGTCGTAATCGAGCGCATCGTCGACGAGCTGGAACGCCAGTCCCAGGTGGCGGCCATATGCGACCAGTGCTTGTTCGCCGGCATCATCAAATTCCGCGAGGATAGCGCCGATACGGGTTCCTGCCTCGAAAAGCTTCGCCGTTTTGCGGTAAATGACCTCCATATAGTCTGCTTCGGTGATATTCGGGTTGTTGCAGTTCATCAGCTGTAGAACTTCACCCTCGGCGATCGTGTTGGTTGCATTCGCAAGGACATCCAAGATCTTCAGTCCGCCAATCTCCACCATCATCTGAAAGGAACGCGAGTAGAGGAAATCGCCGACGAGCACGCTAGCCTGATTGCCAAAGATTGCGTTCGCCGTTTCCCGGCCGCGGCGGAGGCCCGAATCGTCGACCACGTCGTCATGCAGTAGGGTGGCGGTGTGGATAAACTCGATTATCGCGGCAGCCTGGATATGCCGAGTGCCTTCGTAGCCGCAGGCCCGAGCGGCCAGCAGTGTGGTGAGCGGCCGTAATCGTTTGCCGCGGCCGCGAATAATATGGTGTGCAACCTGGTTGACCAGCGCGACATCGCTACCGAGGCGCTGGACGATAATTCGGTTAACGCTGGCCCAGTCCTCCTTGACCAGGTCTACGAGCGCCTCCAGCGAAGGCGTCTGAAGTGGTGATTCTGCCAGGTACATCGGGAGAGATAATGCCTGAACCGCAATCACTTGGCGATATTGACAAAGCGGCGCCCGGTTATGGGGGCCACGCCCAGGGCGGCCTAACTCATTGACCGGACTGGGCTGACTCACTACAATTGCGCGGTTTTCCGGCGCCCGCCGCGCCACCCATCCGGTCAGGAGCTTGCCCCCATGTATGCGGTTTTTCGGACAGGCGGCAAACAATACCGTGCCAGCAAGGGCGACCTGCTCCGTGTCGAGCGCTTGGATGCCGAGGAGGGCGCTACGATCGAGTTTGACGAGGTGCTGCTGGTCGGTGAAGGCGCCAATATCCAATTGGGTTCACCGCTGTTATCCGGCGGTATGGTTAAGGCCAGGGTAACGTCCCAGGGCCGCAGCAAGAAAATCGTGGTGCTGAAGTTCAGGCGCCGCACGAACTATAAGCGTGTCAAGGGCCACCGGCAGCACTATACCGAGATAGAGGTCACGTCGATTACTGCTTCGGCACCCAAGAAGGCGGCGAAGCCGGCCACCGAGACGCCAGTTTCGGAAAAGATAGCCAGGCCGGCGCCTAAGAAAGTCGCAAAGACGACGGCGAAAAAGGCCGCGAAGACGACGGTAAAGAAGACAGCCAAGAAAGCGGCAAAGAAAGCGGCAAAGAAAACTAAGAAGAAGACATAGAGTCGGCACTGAAGGGAACAATTTTGCGGAGACAGCGCGATGGCACACAAAAAAGCAGGCGGTAGTACAAAAAACGGTCGCGATTCAGAGTCCAAACGGCTCGGCGTGAAGCGTTATGGCGGCGAACATGTTTTAGCCGGAAATATACTTGTGCGGCAGCGCGGCACGCAATTTCACCCGGGGGCCAACGTGGGGTTAGGTAGAGACTTCACGCTCTTTGCCACCGCAGAAGGCCACGTGCGATTTGAGATCAAAGGGCCGAAGAAGCGGAAGTTCGTGAGCGTCACGACAGCGTAGGTTCCGGTGAGCCAGTACCCAGAAAGCCCCGTTTGGCGGGGCTTTTTAATGCGCGCGACCTTCCGATCAGTCCTACAATGCAGTCATGAAATTCGTCGATGAAGCCGATATCTGGGTAGAAGCCGGGCGTGGAGGTGACGGCTGTGTCAGCTTCCGCCGTGAAAGGTTTATACCGCGCGGGGGGCCTGACGGCGGCCACGGCGGCCACGGTGGCAGTGTTCAGATCGTCGCCCGGGAACGTATCAATACGCTCGTGGACTTTCGTGTCAAACGGCGTTTCCGGGCCAAGACGGGTCGCGGTGGTGCAGGCCAGAACCGAACCGGGGCTTCGGGCCGGGATTCGGTGATCGAGGTGCCGCAGGGCACGGTCGTTGCCGATCTGGACACCGATGAGACGTTAGGCGATCTGACTCACGACGGTGAGATGCTGCTTGTCGCTCGCGGTGGACGTGGTGGTCGGGGCAATATCCAGTTCAAGAGCAGCGTCAATCGTGCGCCGCGCCGGTCTACCCAGGGCGAACCTGGTGAATCCCGGCACTTACGCCTGGAGCTGCAGCTGTTGGCGGACGTCGGCTTGCTCGGCTTGCCCAATGCTGGCAAGTCGACCCTGATCAGGGCGGTGTCCGCCGCTCGACCGAAGGTGGCTGATTATCCCTTTACGACGCTACACCCGAATCTCGGTGTCGTCAGCGTCGACACGGAGCGAAGTTTCGTCATGGCCGATATACCCGGCCTGATCGAAGGAGCTGCCGAAGGTGCCGGGCTCGGTCTCTGGTTTCTCAAGCACCTGCAACGTACACACCTGCTTCTGCACCTGGTCGATGTCTCTCCGGACGGCGGCAGCGGAAACCCGGTCGTCGACGCTCGCTCGCTTGAGGTCGAACTGGCGCGGTACTCGGAGGAATTGGCGGATCGTCCCCGCTGGTTGATCCTCAACAAGCTCGACCTTTATCCGCATGCTGACTGGGAAGAACATCGGCAGCGCTTGGTCGCCGATCTCGATTGGGACGGACCCGCCTATGTCATCAGCGCGGCGACCGGTGAAGGTAC
>SMWC01000135.1 GCA_004357505.1 Gammaproteobacteria bacterium
AACTTTGCCGATGATTGGAGCCATGTGGTGTTCGCAATGAGATTCGAAACCGATGTCGCGCAGGACGATCATCTCATCGTAACCATCGACCTCGTAAAACGTGCGCCGCAGATACTCGACCGGGTCTTCCTTGTAGCCGCTATACCACTCTTCGAAGGCCTTAACGACGCGCTCCGGGGTAGCCTTTAGACCCTCTCTGTCTGGGTTTTCTCCTACCCAGCCCAATAGGACTCGAATCGCTTGTTCGGTTTCCTCTCTGCTTGGCCGGCTCACGTCGTTTCCCTGTAATTCAATCTGGCTGCGCTCGGTCTCGCGCTGACGCGAGGGCTGGCCAGTCTAAAGCCGCGAATTGACCGGCGCAACCGGGTTGGGCGGGGAACGCCGCCGTTGCTGCTATGCTCAGCAGCTGTTATGAGTGTTCGCCGGATAATTCAGACTTTTCATGACTGGCAGCAAACCGGCGAGCCGCTAGTGTTGGCGACCGTCTATGACACGGCGGGCTCTACCTACTCCAAGGCGGGCCAACGAATCCTGATTCGGGGCAACGCCGATTACCAGGGGCTCGTGAGTGGCGGTTGCCTGGAGGGGGACCTCGCGGAACGCGCCCGGGCGGTGTTGGAAACGGGCGTGCCGGCGACCGTCAGCTACGATATGCGAGACGACGGTGAAGATCTCTTCGGGCTCGGCGTGGGCTGCGACGGGATGATTAGGGTGTTCCTGCAGGCGCTGGATCAGGAGACGGAGTATGAGCCGTTTGCCTCGATCGCGCAGCTTCTGTTGACGGATAAACCCAGTAGCGTGGCGACCGTCATCGCCTCCACTGATCCGGATCTGCCGCCCGGAGTGACGCTGGTCTGGACGCCGAATCCGGCCGAGCGTCGATCGCCCGCAGCACCGGCGCTTGGGTGCCTCATCGCCGGCTGTGAAGCGGTGCAGGCGTCCGGGAGGGCCCGTTTTGACTCCGGTGAGGATGGCTTGGCGGTGCTCTATGCGCCCTTGAATCCTGTGCCGCGATTATTGGTGCTCGGAGCCGGACTCGATGCCGTGCCTGTGATCGGCATGGCAGCGGAACTCGGCTGGCGAGTCAGCGTCGCTGACCATCGGCCGGCTTACCTTGCGAAGCACGAGTTCGACGGGGCGGAGCGCACCGTTTTGGTCGAGCCAGCCGCTCTCGAGCGTGAGTTCAATCTCGGCGACTTCGATGCGGTCATCGTCATGAGTCATCATCTGGCGACGGATCAGGCTTATCTTGCGCAGCTTGCGGCGCTCGAGTTGCCCTACATCGGTGTTCTCGGGCCACGTGCCCGCAGGGATCGATTGCTTGTTGCGCTGGGAGAGGCTGGAAAGGCGCTGGACACCAGGCTCAGGGGACCGGTCGGGCTGGATATCGGCGCCGACTCACCAGAGTCCATTGCGCTGTCTTTACTGGCTGAGATCCACTCGGTGCTGAAGGGAGCCAGCGGCGCGGTGCTCAGCGGTGAATGATCGCTGCCGGTCAGTGCTTTGGTCGCGGCTCGGGCGACGAACGTGACGTGACTTCAATAGCCCGACTGGCGTTGGCTGTCCTCGTACATCTTGATCAGAAACGTCCGAATAGTGGACCCAGCTTCTTCCGGAGTCATCATGCCCTGTTGCGTCATCACGTCCGCGATATCCGCTACCGAACGGTGCCCGTCGATCAGTGACATGACGAACGCGAAGGTTCGCGTCGAGATGGCCTGGGTCTGGAATGCATTCAATAATGGAACAGGCTCGTCGCTTTGCAGCAGCCAGTCCGGTAGCGCCTGATGTTGCGACGGTGAATCGACGTCCTGCTCTTTTCGTGCGCACCAGGTGACGACGCGTTCGTGCCGCGCATGACGGCTGGCGGGAGAGCACATGTATGGGATTATGGTCTCGTGACCCGTCGGTTCAGCGAAGCCGGTGCCTCGGATCGCGGCGACGCATTCCTCAAGGCTGTAGCGTAGTGCCGGATCGGCGTGATTGAAGGTGAGCGAGCCGAAGATGATCCATCGTCCCTCAGGCGCCAAGAGACGATTCACACGCCGGCAGAGCACGCTGAAGTCCTCGGGCAAGATATCGACGAGCCAGGGTGTGACTACGGTCTCGAAGCTCAACTCACGGAACGGCGGGCGTAACGCATCAGCTAGAACGACGTGCATGCCCGCGCGCACCGGTTTGGGCGCTCGCAGAGTTCTGAGTACGGCATGGTCTTCCAGGGTCTTAGGTGCGATCGGAAACTCATAGAGCTCAACGCTTTCCCCGCTCATGACTGTGTGCGCGAGCAGGGCGAGTAGCGGGTTGAAGTCCACCGCCACGGTCAGTGCTGTGTCCGTCGATTGGTGGAGATCGTAAGCGAGCCGGCCGGCGCCCGCGCCGAGGACTAACGCTTTCTCGCCTAGCCCACCGTCGCCAAGCGCTTGCAGAACCAGCTCGACGGATGCTGTGTTTTCTTCGTCACCCCACGCCCAGTCTCTGTGGATATTGTTGTAGTAGGTCGTGAGCCCCTGATCCGGCGGCAGGCGCGTTCGCAGCGCTAGATGGGTTTCGTAACGGGCCTTGAGGCTCTGCAAGTCCAGCGGTGCGAGTAGCGCCTGCAGCCGTCGTGCGTGATCCTCGTTCGCTGCCTTAAGATAACCCAAGCGTTTCTTGGTCAGCGGCATCAGCTTGGTCGATCTCATGCTTTGATCGAGATGCGCCGCTTCACGTTCGAGATTTCTGACTACCAGGTGGAGCCTGCTGCGCCATTCGCCAAGCGTCGCTTCCGGGTCGGCGAACAGGCACCGGACGCCGCCGAGTTCTGGGAACTCGAACGCGCAGCGCTCGCAGCGATAAACCGAATCAGTCTGCAGTGATTCGCCGCATCGTGGGCAGGCGAGGAGTTCTGCCAGGGTCTGGGCCACGATCGTTAGAGACCGCGCGAGTCAATATCAGCCATGCTCCGGTTCTAGAGAACGATCAAGTAGCCGGTACCATCGCTGTTATTTATCGGCGCTTGGCGGATTGGATCTGCAATGAGCGACACAGGACATTCAATCTGTGCGTGGCCTGGCCGAGTTCATAAAACAGTAATTAGCCGTCATCAGCTTGATTGGCCGGCGCAGATTTTTGCGGCACTAGTGTTACTTTGGGACGTTCTCCCATGTCGATTGTTCCAGTAAACCTCGCGCCGTCCTCCATGATAATACGGGCGCAGAATATGTTGCCCGTGACATCGGCGCCGTTAGCCAGCGAGACAATGTTGTCGCTGTGGATGTCGCCGATAAGCTGTCCTTCGATGATGACCGAGTTGGCATGAATATCTGCTTTGACCCGGCCTTGTTTGCCTATCGTAAGATTCTTCTTGTGATGGGCAATCGAGCCCTCAACCTGACCATCGATGACCAGATCTTCGTCTGCCGAAAGATCGCCCTTGAATTTTAATGTTGGTCCGAGGACTGACACGTTTTTGGGCCGTATTGGCTGCACCTCACCGATTCTGGGCGGCGATGCTATTTCTACGCTTTCGTCATCATCTGACTTTTTGAATATTGCCATGTTCCCCTCCGTATACGTCTCCGCAGCGAGGCTATGTAGCCGATCCTGAAGAGTACCGCAGATCTCCTGCGCGGGCACGTGTTCCGGCGGGCCTGCTAATTCGTATTACTATCGGCCTGACTCCACTGCCTGCAATCGTAGTGCTGTACCTCTTCACCAGGCCTCCATACCCATGTCTTGGTCATCACGACGGGTTCTGTGAAGGTCGCCGGATCGGTAACGATCACGCTGTATTCCAGCCGACTGCCATCTGCGCTCACTGAGAAGCGTTCTTCGTTGCGGACCGCCTGACTCTGGGGAATGCCGGTTTTGTCAAAATGTGGATAGTTAATACCCGTGGTCTCTACGACCAACGTGTCACCTTCCCAGCGTCCGACGGAGCGGCCCAACAGGCTTGTAGGCTGTTCCCTGAACGCAGCGTCAGGCGACATGGAGATCGTGCGGACCAAATCATATTCTTCCAGTCGGAGCAAGATCTCGTCACCCTGATCCACAAACTCGATCGGATACGGTGCCTCCATGATGAAGACCATACCTTTCGGTGCGCAGTTCGCGGTCGGTTCGTCATCTACTGGATCCCAATCTGCGCGTACGGTTCGCGCCGCCTCAGTTAACGGGTAGTTGTTATTCCAGAGCCGCCCGGCGCTGGTCCAGACGCGAAAGATGCCTAGCTCGCCCGCCGGATCATCACTGATAGGGGCGCGTGTATCCTTTCCTACGATCTTCTGCGACCAACGCGGAGTGTTCCCCGAAAACACAATTTCCTCACCAGTCGGGAGGAGCATGTTAGTCAGGAAGAGGGCATTGTCCGCGAGTTTGCCTACGCTACCCGCGACCCGGACACGATAACCGACCTTGACAAGATCAGGGGTTAGACCCCGTCGACTGACGATGCTGACCGAGTTCGTCTCGATGTCCCACACTTGCTCCCGGCCGCTGGAATCGGTGCCTGTCATCGTGAAGCGTATGTGAGGGTTGTGCCAGAGAACTTCTGTAATTTCGCCCTCTATTTCAACGGACTGGCTACGGTCGTAGAACGGGCCAAAGGAATGATGAGCGGAAACCCCTGACCAATTGAGAATCAAGAGCGTACAGGCAGCAAAACTTGTGCGAAAATTGATCATGACAAGATTCTCCTGGCGTGTTTCAGTCAGAGACGGACATTCAAGCTGCTGCAGATCTCGCCGAACGGGCACACGGAGCTATTCTGCCCGTCGAGCTAGGCGATTGAGTTTCTCGAACCTGCTAAGCACCTCGTCGCCAGAGCTTATCGAGGCTCCATGAGCCTCCTCCGACCGCGGCCATATAAAGAAACACAAAGCAATACAGTACTGCTGCGTCACCGCCGTTCGCTCTCGTCCAGAAGTCCTGGGGTGCGTGCACCATAAAGTAGGCGAACGCCATCGACCCGGACAGGACGAACGCGACCTGTCTGGTGAACAGGCCCACGAGCAGAAGGGCTCCACCGAACACCTCCAGGATACCGATCAGCCCGGGGTTGAGGGTAAACAAGTCGAATTCGCGGTTTCCCGCGACCGGAAAACCAAACATCTTCTGGCCACCGTGTTGCATGAACATGAACGCCGCGACGATTCGAAGTACGCTGAGCAGCTCCTGTGACCACTTCGAAAAGAAGGCGTCCACGTTCTGAGTCAATTCACTCATTATTATTCTCCCTTAAGCGAGCGAAGCCGCATTTCAAGGCCATTATCGGCGCTGAGACAGAACAATCAAGGCTATTGGACGGATATCAGCGAGGAACTACGGCGAATAGGGTCCATGATCAAGAGCCACCCCGCTGGTAATTTATTACCGGACTTCGATCACGCCGCCCATCTCACCGTCCGTGCGCACCCACTCGCGGGATTGTTCGGCTAGCCACGCGCGCTCGGCCCGTGTGGTACAGACCTCTACCGGGATACGACTACCTAGTGGGGTTTCGTCAACGCATCTTACATCGTCATCCGCTGCCGTTTCCGCGCTCCTAAGATTCGCGGCTTGGAACAAACGCCAGTCCTCCGGCACGTCCCTGCCCAAACGCTGTTGGGAGTCAATGGCACTCTGCACACTTACCTGCGCGCCCTCGAAATCGCGCAGACCGAATTGGGCTCTCGCCTGTAGGACCAGTAACTCGGGCCGCCAGTCGCCACACTCGAGCGCCTGAAATTGCTCCAGGGCGTCGTCAGGGTCGTCGTTTTCCAGGTGTAGTCTGACAAGCCGCTCGATGGCGGCACGGACGATCTGCCTACTCGCCCCAGACTCCTCCAAGGCTCTGCGATACTCCCGTCGCGCACGCCGAGCGCTACCGTCGAGCGCTTCCTGGTCACCTCGCAGTAACGCCAGGATGGCCCGCTCATCGTCGTTCAGGGTGTCCGTATCGATGTCGTCTATGACCTCCTCTGCGCAGTCGGCGTCTTCGTTGGCAAGACACGTACGGGCCGCAGCGAGTTGCGTGCCGAAGCTCTCGCCGATCAGCGGCGGCGCCGTAGCGACTGCCGAGCCGACGAGGCAGTCGGCGGACACGTCGATCGCTTCGATCTGAGCTATACACAGGCTGGGAATCAAGAGTAGCAAAGGGGCTGAAACAGAAGTTCTCATCGGTGGCTCCTCGCCATGCAACAGAGTACTAACGCGCGGGACGGGACCTGCGTTGACACGCCGGGCAGGCCGATGTCGATTATGAGCTAATCCTAAAGTGGTTTCTAGGCTACGGCTGCGTTGGGGTCGACTAACGATTCTACGGATTCCGGGGTATTCTCGGGAATCTTTAATCTACAGTCGATTAACAACTGGGGAGAATCACGATGGCTGAGATTACTGCGAACGTAAACTGGCTGGCCGTCATCATGATCGTCTGCCAGGGCATCTTCTAAAATCTTCCGCGGGTAGAGTCGCGAGCTAGAGCGGATTGCTCACCGTCCCACTGACAATTGGTGCGAAAGCCGTCAGACGGTCAAGATTCGTGTTGTCGCCGAGACCATGTGCCGGGAAGAAGTTCTGCTGGCCGAACAAACTCTGCTCGCCGTGCAACGCCATGTAGTTCAGTAGCACCATCTCGACCAGT
>SMWC01000136.1 GCA_004357505.1 Gammaproteobacteria bacterium
AAGTCCGCCGACAGGATTGACGGCGCAATCCAGTACTCACGCATGTTAGAACCCCAATGACTGAGAGCTTTATTCTGCCCTCATGCGTGCCGATGTGTACAGGCAGGAGCGCGAATAACTCACGGCAGGCGTCCTAGCAACAGCCGCCTGGCGTCGCAACACCGCTCGCATCGAATGGCAACGTCGTCCCACAATCTGGGAAGATACCCCGATGGTGGCTTTTATCGCCGTGCAAGTCGAAGTGCGCTCTGAAGCGACTCCCGTGCAGCATATCGAACGTATTGCCGCACACCGGTAAGGCCTGACCGGTTTCGAATTGATGGTGTTTGTCCAGCGTGAACCGCTCGGGGAGGTACGGGATACTGCCGGTGTAGGTCGCCGTCTGGCCATAATCCTCGCAGGCCGCCTCAAGACCCGGTAGCTTGAAAAGCCGGTAGGTCGCGGCAAAAAACTGGACGCCCTGCGCGGCTTCCTGGATGCGCGGATCGGTGATCTCGATCGGCCGGTCGGTGATCAGGCGCGGATCGAGAAATCCCGCGCGCTTCGCTAACTCGACGAAATCGTTCCAATACAGGGCACCGCCCAGGCACTCGCCATAGAGTACAGGATCGTTCGCCACCTCAGCTGGCACACGCCGATCCGCATAGACATCAGCGAAATAGAGCTCACCACCGGTCTTCAATGCCCGATAGGCGCCTGCCAGCACGGCTTCCTTGTCTTCACTGAGATTGAGGACGCAGTTCGAGACCACGATCTCGAAGCTATCGGGCTTTAGCGGAAGCGCATCGAGCTTCTCGATATAGCCATGGTAGAACCGGACATTGGGCTTTGGGTAGCCAAACCGGGCGCTGTGATACTCGCGATAGCGTTCCGCCACGGCGAGCTGAGCTTCGGTCATATCCACGCCGACGATCTCACCATCAGGACCGACAAGCTTCGACAACAGATAGCAGTCACGTCCCGACCCGCAGCCCAGATCGAGGATACGGCAGTCCTGCAGCGCATCTGGCAGCACGAGGCCACAGCCGTAGTAGCGTGCCCTGACGTCGTCGTGAATTTCGGCCAGCGCGGCGGTCACATATTCGGGCGCGGCCTCAAAAGTGCAGCACGCGTTGGTCTTCAGGTCCCCGGTTTGTTCGAGCACCTCCCCGTAGTACTTTTGGACGAACTCTCGCACAGCCTATCCCGTGATCTATCTCCAGATTGCCAACCATTATGACCCGGCTGGCGCAGCGATTGTTTCATGGGCCGTGATTCTGTTCCATTTGCCTGCCTGCGGGCGAAAGGCTTTTCAGGGCTACGCTGACGATCGTGGCGACCCCGAGCAGACCGGCCGCGAACAGCAGGGCATCCTGATAACCGGTCGTCTGATCCGCGCTGGAGGCCGCGACGCCGCCGACCATAGCGGCGCCGGTCAGTCGCCCGATTCCCAGGCAGGTCGCCAACAACCCTTGTCCCGCACCGCGCTGAGCTTCGCTGACCTCACGAATGACCACCAACCGCAGCGGTGCCATCAACGCGGACAGACCCAGCCCAACCAACACGCCTGCCGTGAAGAAGCTGGCGCGCGTCAATACCGAAAGGCCGAATACGAGTAATCCCGAGGCCGTCATGATCAGCCCCGCCTGGATAATGCGCTTCGGCCCGAGCTTGTCCGCGAGGCGCCCTGCCGCCGGAGCGCCGACAATCAGAGCGAGTACCAGCGGTATCATCATGAAACTCGCAGTCGTCTCGGGCACCTGTAGCCCGGTCACGGCAAACGCTGGCAGAAATACCATTGCAGCTTCTGCAAGACCCGTAGCCAGTGCAATAACGCCGACGAGCCTGAGCTCGGCCGATCGCAGCAGTTCCGGGTGTAATACCGGGTCGGCTGCCCGTCGTTGGGCGAGCAACAGCGCCGGCAGACAGACCGCTGCCAGTAGTAGAGCAGGTAAAACCCGCGGGGAGCCCGCGCTTGTCGCCAGTGCACCGAAGTCCACTGCGCTGATAGCCCACGCAAGCGCAGCCAGCATGACGCTCAAGAGTCCTATCCCGAGCCAGTCGATCGGCGACCTCATTGGCTGCCGCTCGGTGGGCAATAGCCTGGCCGCCTGCCATAAAACGACCGCGGCGAGCGGCAGATTCATCAGGAACAACCACTGCCAGCCCCAACGCAGCAAGATTCCGCCCAATAACGGCCCAAGCAGGAACGCGATCCCGAACACAGCACCAATAAGACCCAGTGCACGCCCACGGCGTTCGGCTGGGAAGGTATCCCCGATGACGGCGATGGCAACCGGCAGGATCCCTCCCGCACAGAATCCCTGGATCGCTCTACCGGTCAGCAACACAGCGAACGTGGGGGACATCGCCACCAGCAGCGATGCCGCCGCAAAAACGGCCACGCATGCAATGTAGACGGCGCGGCGCCCTTGCCGATCAGAGAACTTCGCGATGACCGGGGCGCCGACGAGTTGGAACAGGATATAGATGCCGAAGACCCAGGACAGACCGCGCTCGTCAGCCCCATAGGTCGTCTGGATCGCCGGTAGCGCAGGACCGACAATGCCGATATCCAGAGCCGCCATCAGCACGCCGGCAAACAAAACGGGTAAGACCCTCCCTGATTCGTGGCCGTTCGAGTGCTTCAGCTCCATCGAGTCAGGCTAATCACTTCGCACCAGCAACGCCTGCATCGCGTCGGCGAACAGGGCCTCGCCGGACGAATGCTCGTCATAGACCTTTAGTAGCGGGATCGCCGTTCGCGCAATGACTTTCAGCGAGTACTCAGCGCTGCCATTGCGCAGCAGATTGGCTCTTTCCGCCACCGTCAGCACCGCGAACATCGCGTCATTCAGCGCCCGATGGCGAGCTTCGAAATGCCGAAATGTCGCCGCATCCACAGCCGTGATCAGCAGCAGCCCCTCCCGATGGACGCGCCAGAGTTCGAGATAGGTGTTGAAAATCCCCGTCAGGCCGGCTCGCGCCGATTCTTGGCTCAGTGCGCTGATGGATGTGATCGCCATATCGAAAATCGGATTAAGTATGTTCTCTAAAAGATTGTATTTGCTGGAAAATATTGCGTAAAAAGTCGCGCGGGAAACATCGGCCTCGGCCAGCAGGTCTTCAACGCTGACGCGGGCGACACCGCGGCTGGCGAACTGCCGCGCACCCGCCGTCAATAACGCCGTCCGCATCCGCCGCTGACGGCGCGCGATCCTTGGGCTACGCCGCTGCACGCCGTTCTGTCTAGGTCGTTTCAGGCCCATGACATCAATCATACACAGTTATATGATAACGTACAGTGGTATATGAGAAAGGTATTAGCCGGTTGCGGATGGCCTTCAGAAGTTCAACACTAGGAGGCTTGAAGGAAAGTCAACATTTATGTCAGCCGTAGGACGTAACGCGCCCTGCCCATGCGGCAGCGGCAAAAAATACAAACACTGTTGCGTCAACAAGGCCGCAAGAATGTCGATGTCGATGCGTTTCGCCGTCGCAGCCGTCGCCGTCTGCTTGATGGGTGGCCTGATATTGATCTTGACGCAGATCGGCGACTTCGAGCCCGGTGCACCATCCGGGCGCGTTTGGTCGCCTGAGCACGGCCACTTTCACTAGCAGGCTACTGAGAAGGATTCAGGCCAGCGCAAGGCAAGGCGAGAATCGGCGAGAAAGCGCAACGTACAAACGACGTACGAGAGCATTTCGAGCCAATTCTTAACGCAGTATTGTGCCGGCTGAGTCCTTCTCAAATTCTGCGCAGTGTCGATACCGGCGGCTCGTTCACTACCGAGCGAGCCGCCAGCGTGCCGCTGATTCCGACGACGACCCCGCCCACGACTAGACCGGCCAGCAACAACGTCGGCCCCGGGAGGTAGTCAAGCTCGAACAATTGGTTGGCCACGACGTAGCCGATAAGCCCCGCACCAAACGCCCCCAGCGTACCGGCCAGTAAACCGAGCGCGATGAATTCCGCCGCAACGCCCTGCAGGATGACGGATCGCCGTGCCCCGAGTGTCCGGAGAACCGCACTCTCATACATTCGCTCATCGCGGGTCGCCTGAATAGCCGCGAGAAGTACGGTAATTCCTGCTGCAAACGTGAACAAGAAGACGTATTGCACGGCCAGCGCCGCGCGGGTCATCGCACGTCTCACTTGATCGAGCACGGCACCGATATCGATGACCGACACGGTCGGTAGAGCCCGTGAGAGGTCCACGGTAGCTGCCCGCTGGTCCGCTTCGACATAGAAACTCGTGACGAAGCTCTGCGGAAAGTTCTCCAGCGTATTCGGGCTGACGACCATGAAAAAATTCGGGCTGAAAGTATCCCAGTTGATGCGCCGGACACTGGTAATCGTCACCGTGACACTATCGCCCGCGACCGCATAGGTCAGCTGATCACCCAGCCGCAAACCAATCTCCTCCAGGATCCGTTCCTCAATCGAGACCTGTGGCAAGGTATCGCCTTCCTGCCACCACTCACCGTCGATCAACTCATTGGCTGGATTCATCGTCGCAGCCCAGGTGAGATTCAGATCATCTCCCAGCTCGCGGGCTGCCCTTTCGTCTTTCGCCTGATACTCGCTTAGCGGAATTCCGTTGACGTGGCTGATACGGGCACGCACCAGCGGCGTATAGCTTGGTGCCGCGATTCGATGGTCGGCCAGTATCTCGGTTACGGTCGCCCGCTCGTCCAGCTGAATGTTGATCACGAAATGATTGGGCGCGTCAGCCGGCAACGCCGCCTGCCAGCTAGCCATCAATTCCGTTCGAACGACTGTCAACAACAGCAGGACCATCAGCCCGATACCGAACGCGACGACTTGTACACTACTCTCGTGACCGCGTCGGGCGACATTGGCGATCCCGTAGCGCCATGCGACGCCCACACGACCACGAAAACGCTGCAGGCCGATCACCAGCAACCGCCCGGCTCCGTAGAGCGCCGCGAACGTCAACGCGGATCCGCCCAGTACATACGCGATCAGCTCAAAGTCACGAAATTGCCAGTACATCATCGCCGTGACCGCGGCTACCGCAACGCCATACACGACGGAATAACCGAGTGGTGGCGGTTCAAGATCGTGGCGTAAGACTCGGGCAGGCGGCACATTACGCAGTTGCAACAGCGGCGGAAGCGCAAAACCGATCGCTACGCTCAACGCTGTGATGGGCCCGATTATCGCGCCACGCAAACTCGGCGCGGGTAACTGCGCTTCAACCAGATCGTCGAGTATCAAACTTAACCCATACTGAGTCAGATAGCCGAGCAAGCTGCCAATCACGCCTGCCGCCAGGGCAAGTAGTAGAAGCTGTGTAAGCATCAAGCGCAGAACGTCCCGGTGTCGTGCACCGATACACTTCATGAGCGCGACCGTATCGAGGTGACGCGCCATAAAGCGGCGGGCTGCCATCGCCACAGC
Organism: Gammaproteobacteria bacterium; assembly: GCA_004357505.1. Taxonomy (GTDB): domain Bacteria; phylum Pseudomonadota; class Gammaproteobacteria; order Steroidobacterales; family Rariloculaceae; genus SMWC01. The sequence goes on from SMWC01000136.1 coordinate 5,405, forward strand.
TACACCGCCGAGCAGGACGCTGACCAGCGCCGAGAGCACAAGAAATCTCTCGGCACGCACGATCGACTGGCGTACTTCGGGACGACCGTCGCGGATATCGTCGAGTTCCTGGTCGAAATTGATCATCGGCTCGATTTGCTCACGGAATTCCGCCACGCGGCGCTGATCACCGGCAAACAATAGTTCGTACTCGACGATACTACCGGGCAGGATCAGACCGGTATTGAACAAGTCGGCAAGATTGAGCAGAACCGTCGGCGCGATCTCCATGAAGCGCCAGCCCTCATCCGGTCTGAATTCGAGTGTCTGCCCGACGCGCAGACTCAGGCTGCCGATCTTAAGCTCGTCTCCAACCTGGACGCCCAATCGAGCGAGCAGGCCCGGCTCCGCCCAGACTTCGCCGAGCTGCGGCACTCCGTCAGCGACACGAGGCGGCCCCGCAAGTTCGTCCGCGATACGCACTTCGCCGCGCAACGGATAACCGTCGGTCACACCGCGCACATCCGCCAGTGCGCTCGCCTCTCCGGCTAGAACAACGCTGCGAAAGTGCACGACCTCGGCGGTCTGAATTTCGTGCTCAACCGCCAGTCGCTGGTACTCGGGTGTTAGCGGAGAATCGGATTCCAGGCGTAGATCCGCGGCCAGTACCTCACCAGCCTGCTGGGTGACGGCCTGCCTGACGCGATTCGTAAACATGCCTACGGCGCTCATCGCAGCCACCGCAACCACAAGCGCGACTACCAGGATGACGGTTTCGCCCGAGCGCCAATCTCGGACCAGCAAGCGCGTGGCCAAACCCCAACGTATGGCACTCACAAAGATTTCGCCGTTATCATAAGTTAGAGCTCGAAGTAGCCAGCAGCCGTCTCGATACGTTCGGCCATGGCATCGATCACGCTTGCGGCCAGCTCGATCTGCGGGTCCACGGCCTCATAGCTGCGCTGCTCGATCGATTCGCGAACGCCGGGAATGGTTTTCACACCGTAGCCTGTGTAAAAACCGGGTGCGTAGATATAGTGCCTGTACCACGGGCGACCCGCGAGACCCTCTTGCCTCGTCAGTAGCCGCTCGCTTGAATATAGAAGCGCGTTGAGTTCAACGAGGTCGTCTTCCCGCACCTCACCGTTCTCCAACGCCTTCTCGTAGGAAATAGCCGCATTCTGTAACCGCTCCAGCGAATTATTCAGCGGCGCAAAGTTGAAATACGGTACCGGGGACTCAGCCTTGGGCGGGCCGAATGGTTGTGTCGGATCCAATGCGACGTCGTACTCGCCATCCTCGATCAGCGCATTCGTTCGCTCCGTTTCGGTCCTTGTGTCAACCACGAGTTCCTCAAGCTCAGTGATATACATTTCAATATTGTCACTAAATCCCGTGAACTCGAAAGGCAGTACGCGCGCATTCGCGAGCCTCAATGTTGCGCGCCCCGCAACCTGCGCCAGGACACCGCTATAGGCAAGACCTGGATCCCGCCAGGTCGTGTAATGCTCATAGGTATCATAGAGCGTGTGATAACTTCCGCCTGGCCCTTCGCCGGAGAAGCTCAGGTGGGCAGAAGCAATGCCGAGGTGTTGCAAGAACGGTGAGTAATCGGAACCCGAGCCGAGTGCTGCGATTCGCAGATCCTCCCGTTCTTGCGCCTCCTGACGCTCCGACTCGTCCTCACCGATCCGCATTCGCGCCCGCAGCCGATCTGCCAGCGACACATCAGTCTGTGGATCTAAGACATCCCGAGCTATCTGATTAAAAAACCGCTCGAGCGTATGGCTCCCGCCGACGTTAAGAAATCCGCGTGAGTTGCCGTCTGTATTGATATAAGCGACTGCATGCCGATCGAGATCAGCTGCGTGATGCTCCACCCACTCGGTAGAGCCGATTAAACCCTGCTCTTCGGAGTCCCAAGCCGCGTAGATGATCGTTCGCGCCGGTCGTTGTCCGGCGTCCGCGAGCACGGCGACGGCCTTCGCTTCCGCCAACATCGCAACCAGTCCCGAGATCGGGTCTGCCGCGCCGTGATTCCACGCATCGTAGTGATTACCGCGTATGACCCACTCGTCGGGGTATTCGCTGCCTTCCAGGCGTGCAATCACATTATAGATCGTGATCCGATCCCAGTTGAACTCAAGTTTCATGCGTACGCGTGCCGGCCCCGGACCGAGGTGGTAGGTTATCGGCAAAGCGCCGCGCCACGCTTCGGGCACAACGGTGCCGCCGATCGCAGACAGCAACGGTAATGCATCGCGATAGGAGATCGGTAACACCGGAATCTTGGTCAACGTCGGCGTGTTGTCGATCTCGAGCCGCTCAACGTTGCCAGTCGCGCCGACACCCGGCGTCAGGACGTCGCCGGGATACAATGGCATGTCCATGACAGATCCGCGTTGCACAGCGGTTTCATTTTTGAACGCACCATCCGGGTAAACGTCGCCCACCGCATAACCGTCGTCGGCCGGATCCGAATAGATAATCGTGCCGATTGCGCCCTTCTCGGCTGCTAGCTTAGGTTTGATCCCGCGCCATGACTGGCCATATTTGACGATAACGATCTTGCCTTCGACGTCGATGCCGTAACGCTCAAGCATGTCGTAGTCTGCCGGCACCCCATAATTGACGAATACGAGCTCACTCTCGACTTCACCGCCGATGGAGAACGCGTTATACGGCGCAAGCAGATCTTCGTATTCCAGCGTACTGGGATCTCCTTCGACAGGCATTTCT
>SMWC01000137.1 GCA_004357505.1 Gammaproteobacteria bacterium
GCCGTCAACTCGATGCCGCCGGGCAGGGCACCCGTTCCCATGCCCATACCGCCCATGCCCATACCCATGCCGCCACCACCGGTGCCGCCTTGCGGGTTGCGCTGCGGCGCGGCCCAGGTGCCGTTCAGATCGAGGCGCCCGTTGACCGTCCTCGCCTGAGCGCCGACGGGCGCGTCTATGACGTCTCGGCGTTGCCCGTAACGATCGAGAACGCTGTCGTCGGCGAGGATCACGGTTCGCAACGCACATGCCGTGGGCTCATTCCTGCCCTTCTCGCCCTGTACGGTGATCTCTCCGCCGATCGGAAACAGATCTTCGGACCATCCGGCACGTCGCAACAGCGAGCCGGCTTGCAGCTCACAGCGCCAGGGGACGGCTGTGCCGTCATCGGCCATCACATCGAAATAGATGTACCCGTGGGGATTGACGAGACGGACATTGGTGACGACGCCGGTCACCTCGACCGGGTCGCCTCCGCCGAACTGGCCCGGGCCGTGATGCGCGTGGGCCGTCGTCATTACGAAGAGCGTCAGGGTAATGCAGGCGGTTCTCATGCGGATTTCCTTTAAAGATCGAATCGAGGGCGGCTTATCGGGGCGGCCCGACTTCGACGCCATCGGTGGTTGTGAGCGAGCGCCACCCGACTGAGTTAGAGCCGTCGCGCGATCGAGTTCCTTGTCTGAGCTGCCATCATGCTTCGATTCTGATTTAGCTCATAGACAAGAAGCAGGATACCGACTATCACGCCAAGGTTTCCGAGCAGATGAGCGATCTGGCCGAGATCGAGCTTCTTCAATTTCTACCCTCCAGATTTGCAGCACCCTGCATATTAACTTTTAACGAACGTCTGCTTTCGGCCATAAGCAGCCGTAAGCTCAACCCCATATCCCAACATTTTGAACGTCCGCTTTCGGAGGCGAACCGGAAGTTCGATTCCTCCACGTTAAGAATCTCCTTAACGGTGAAGAACGGCCAATAGCAGACGTTCATTCTGGCTCGGCGTATCTTTCCAGCACGTCTTCAAGCGGCTCGCCGCTTTCGATGGCATCGGCGGCTTCATTGCCCGATCGTTGCCGAACGTCTTCAGTGACGCTGTAGTACGTGCCATCTTTCTTGAACCCTGACATAGCTGCCTTCGGGGCGCCATTTCGCGCAGGAAATACACGAACCACAAGCTGGTCGCCCGGCTCGATTGCATCTGTAGCAAGACCGGCCTGTTCCCAGCGCCGTATCGGCACTTCTATCTCCCAGCTCACGCCTTCTTCATCTACGAGGCTGAGTTTGGGGTGAGGTCGTCTGTACGCAAAGTCTTCGGCAACACCAGTTATTTCGACGGCATTGCGGATGTCGTAGGGCGCAAAAGAGTGATGCGCGTAGCTTGCGGCCGCAGGTATCAGCATGGCAAAGACGGATAACAGGAAGCCCCTGAAGAGGAAACTAGAATATGCACTCATGAGGAATTACTCAGGTAGGTAGAAGTTGAGAGAGCATAATTCTACGCGACCCAATGCTTCAAAATTCGCGAACTTCGCAATTCTTGACAGAAAGCTAGTGTCCGCTTTGGGTCGGTTCGAGACCTAAGCTTCAGCCCCGAAATATATCATCCGAACGACCGGTTCCGGGGCCAAAGTCGCCGTTGAACAATGTTAACGAACGGCTGCTTTCGGCCAAAAGCGGTCATCTGTTAAGTGCCAAGGTCGGCCCAACGGCAGACAATGCGAGATTCTTATTCTGACTCGGAATATCGCTCCAGCACGGATTCAAGCGATTCGCCACTCTCTATGGCGTCGGCGGCTTCATTACCAGATCTCTGACCTACTTCTTCGTGAACGCTGTAGAACGTTCCATTCAGCTCAAAACCGCCCATGGCCATCTCTGGATCGCCATTACGAGCAGGGAATCCACGTACCATGAGCTCATCGCCTGGTTTGATAGCGTCTTGAGTAATACCTGCCCGGTCCCAAAACCTTAAAGGCACCTCTATTTCCCACTCCACGTTTTCATCATCCAAAAGAGTAAGCATGGGGTGAGGGCGTCTGTATACGAAGTCTTCAGCGACACCAGTTATTTCGATGGGATTACGGATGTCGTAGGGAGCAAAAGAGTGATGAGCAAACGCATACCCTGTGACCATCAGGGACCACAAAGTAATTATTGTCAGTTTGAAATTCATCGGAACATCACTGCTATTGAATGGTAAGTCTTGCGCGCTTCGTAACGGGCTTCGCCTGGATTCATTTTAAATAAATCCTATTCGCTGCTGCGCAGCCTCGATATTTCCTCTTGCAATACAAGATATTCAGCGCGCTCCTCGGAAGACAGCTCGCCATCCAGCAAGTCAGTGTGCTCGTAGGGATCCACCGCCAGATCGTAAAACTCCTCCTTACCATCGAACCTCAGCAACTTGTAGCGTTCGTTACGCATTGCGTAGTCCGCAGTCTCAACGCCGGCAAAGTTGCCGAAAAACTCATCTACATAGATCCAGTCACGTGGCGAGGGGGCCTCAGGATTAGCGAGTACCGACATGAAGCTGACGGAATCGTACGTCACCTCACTCGGTACGGTCTCGCTCGGGTCGATACCCGCCATCTCCATGATCGTGGTAAAGAGATCCGCCGAGTTCACGAGAGCTTCAGGTACCGCGCCCGCCTCGACACCTGGACCGGTAATGATCAGCGGCGTGTTGACACCACCTTCGTAGATTGTGCCTTTGGCTCTGCCGTTCTGAAACGGCGCACGAACCTGACCGCCGCTGGTGCCGTTGTCGCCAAGGAAAATGACGTAGGTATTGTCGCGAACGTCATCGCCCATCGACGCGAGCAGCCGGCCGATTTGCGTGTCCATGGCTTCCATCATCGCATCGAAATATGCATCGCCATCGTCCGCGGAGATCGTTGCCGGATCCAGGTCCGAGTGATCGGCTTGCCAGTTCTCCTCCGGCGGCAGATGTATCGGCGTATGCGGCAGATTGAACGCGTACCACATGAACCATGGTTCATCGCCCTGCTCGTCGATCCAAGCAATCGCATCGTCGGTTTTATCCGCCGGCGTATACCCAGTCTCGCCCGTCACATCGCCATTTACTACTTTGTTCCACGAAAAATACGTCGCGGTCGTCCCGGTAATAAGCCCTGAATAGTGATCGAAACCGACGCGGTTCGGATGATCGAGCCAGCCGTTTCGAGAGTCGGCGAGGTGCCACTTACCTATCGCCGCTGTTGAGTAACCGAGCTCATCGTTAGCTCTGAATGCCATCGGGAGCGTGTATTCTTCCGCGAGTAGGCCGTTGCGTGGCAACGCCTGCAGCGGATCGCCGCCCGCACCGGCGCCCATACCGAATGCCATGCCGCCACCCATTCCGGCGCCCATCGCAGTGGGCGCAGGCGAGGCCCAGTCGGGAATTTCCGGGATCTCTGGTAACGGTCCACCGCCGCCGGGTCTGCCAATCCCGGTCCGGAAACCGTAGCGACCGGTGATCACCGTCGCGCGAGTTGGCGAACAGACGGGCTGTGCCCAGAAGTTGGTGAATCGCATTCCCTCTCGAGCCATCTCATCCAGCGTGGCGGTGGTCGGAGGATTCTTACCGAGCCCGTAGGACGCGAGCGTCTCCACGCCCATATCGTCTCCGAAGATCAACAATATGTTCGGAGCGGACTCAGCCGCTCGCGATACTGTCATCGAAACAACGAGCGCTACAGCCAGTAGCCAGACATTCTGCCCTATTATCGTCACGATCCCCCAGGCTTTTCGCACGTCTCGATTCATGGATTGGGCTCCTTAGATCTCTCCAGTTCGGTGGTTGTCCGATTCTACCTCGTTCAGGCTCACATACGCCTCGAAACTTGGTGAAATCTTCCTTAATCAAACTGAAGCTAACGGAATGATGTCCGCTTTCTCCCCCAAAGCGGACGTTAAGAAACACCCATTTAGACTCAGTCTCAATGTCTGCTTTCGGCCATAAGCAGCCGTCGCATAGATAGGAAGGAAACTTCAAGTAGCTTCTAGAACAGAGCTTGGAGGGTCGTTTTCTGGGCGCCATTCCGAGTAATGCTCATTGAGAGAATATCCTAGGTTCTGTAGGGTCTGCGGTTCCCAATGATGTCAGCAGCACGATGGCGTCCTGCAAGGACCATAGCCTGATACCGGCTCTTCTAGAGAGAGTCCTCAGCCACCGCCATGAGTTTCTCAAGGAACTTCATCAACTCTCGGTACTCCCGACGGTTCTCCTGAGCCTTCTTCGACCTCTGACCATGCCGGTAATTCCAATGTGCCTTTCCAGCGGGTGCGCCTGGACTATTTCCGCCGTGCATCCGACAGCGACCGTTCGCCATTGCTGGTCCACGGCAGGGCTTCCCCGTTGTTCGGCAATGAGCACCGCAGCGTGGGTGATTCTTTAGAGAGTCAGGCGTACTACGCTTGGGGTTAGCGTCCATTCCCGTCTCCCCCCTCGCCCTTGCCCCCCGTCTTCACCGGACCGAAATGGGCCTGAGCACCTTCTCCTACGTGAACGTGCTGTACCGTCATGGTCTGGTTACCGCCCGTTCGGATCTTTTGAAGTGTCTGCATACCTCTTTGAAAGGTGAGCATCATCCGTGATGCAGCGTTCATGAGTCGCGCCGACTCAATGGTTGCCACCTGTTGGGCTAGTGGGTTACTCCACACATGCGCTCTATCAAGCATGATCATCGACTTGTCTAACATCCGAAAGGATGCCTTATGTGCCGCTGCTAACTGATGAGCTAACATTTTCTCCAAACTGTTCTCGGCATTGATCGAATTAGCCGCATCCAGACCGAGGGCCACCACATTAAGTGAGTCGGAGAGCAATAACTTCGTGCGATCTACGCTTGCATCGATGGCGGCTTGATCTGGGTCGTCAAGTGTCGACCGAACAGCGAGAGCGGTCTCAGTCTTCGGTTCCGGCAGAACTTCACCCATACGAACCTCGGGTGCGGCTAAGGGCACCAGTAGCTCTATAGCCTCTTGCTCAAGGGCCTCTCCATGCACGTAGGCTGGGTCACGGGTGTAGTTTTTAAACTGACCCTTTAGCTTTCCCTCGCGTTTACGAGTGGAGGCCGTTATGAGCTTCCGAGCCGCCATCTCGGTTCGAGTCTTTACCGCTTGACGGTCAACGGTCATCAATTGATATCTCTCCGCTGCCGGGAACGAATGCTTAGAACATCGACAAGGGTCGGAATGGCACTGTCTAATATCCTGCCATTCGTTCACGGTTTACCAGGGTTTCTGCGCACTTTGAAGCAGTTTTATTGGACAGCAGCCGAACCGAAAGGCGTGTTGACTCAGAGAGATAACGGAACTCGGCTCGCGCATTAGGAGGCGGACGCTCTATCCAACTGAGCTACCGGGGCGGCTTGTAAAATCAATAACTTGCTTCGTCTGTGGCCTCCTCAACTGTCTAATAAAAGGGCTATTGTCTAATAAAACGGCCGTTGTCTAATATTTTACTGTAAGGATAAGGGCTCAACCCTCTTGGGCGTCCTAATGTAGTAACGCTCCGTCGTCTGCCGGCTGGTGTGGCCCAGTCGGTCTGTTCGCTCGTCATGCGCTCCTTCCAGCGCCTTCAAGTTAATCGGGGCAAGTCGGTGAAGGTGACCGACGGTTCGGCTGTACGGGCCTAGCCCCTGTTTACTAGTTTGAGTTGGCTATGGGAGATTGCAAGTGTCGTGAGCGTGCATAATCTGACGATGCCATCAGTTGTGCTCGATACACCTCGTCGTCTCTATGAGCATGACCATCGGATTGCCGCATATTGCCTTCCGTGTCAGCGGTGGAAGACGCTCGGACTGCTGGACTTCGTCCGAATGGGTAAGGCTGAACGGACTCTGCGAGAGCTATCAGTAAGGTGCGGGAAGTGTGGCGGGAGAGGCTCGATACAGATCAGACCCCCACACCCGGAAATTAGCCGATACGGCGCTGAATGACCGCTTACGGGAACCAAAGCAGACGTATTAACTGTTAACGGATCAGCTTTATGCACGGATTTCCAAAATATGCGAATGTCTGCTTATGGCCGAAAGCGGACATTCGTTAACGGTTAATATTTACACTCGGCAAAGAATCTACGTTAGTCCGGATCATCCAGACTCGCGGTAATACTTATGTTCATTATGAAAAACATTCGCGGGATAACTATCGTGATAGCCTGCGCGATAGCATCGCCCGTGTCAGGACATCACAGTGAAGCGGGCATAGACATGAATTCGGTGGTGACCTTCGAGGGTACGGTGACGGAGTTCAGCTGGCGCAATCCTCATGTCTATCTCGTTACTGAAACGACGAGCGAGCACGGCGATCCCGTTGAGTGGGTACTGCAGATGGGCTCGATAGTCACCGCAGGACGCGCGGGTTGGACACGCGACTCGCTGTCCGTCGGCGATCGCATCACTGTTCGAACGCATCCAGCCCAGGACGGGCGTCCCTACGGGATCGTGGAGTCCGTCGATAAGGGCGGCGAAGTTGTCTCTGGAGCAGCGTATATTGCGCCGCAAATCACTGCCAGCACGTCGACACTGGAAGGAAGGTGGATGGCAGATCCGACGGACCTATTCAGCTATCCTGGCGGCCTCGACGGTTTCTTTAGGGCTCATCTCGACTTGACTGAGAAGGGCAAGGTCGCCGAGGCGATGTACGATGAACTCTCCGATGAGAACCCTGACTCAAGATGCATCGGACGCCCAACCCCAGCTCAGATTATTTCCAGCAGTCTCTTTCCGATAGAGATCCAGCTCGACGAAACTACGCAAACGATTCTGATTCGAAGCGCGGGTTCCGACGAGGAGCGAACGGTGTACATGGACGCCCGCGGGCATCCTGATAGCGGTGAGCGTTTCTTCGGTGGCCACTCAACTGGTTCATGGGACGGCGAGGTCCTGGTCGTGGATACGAGGAACTTTTCGGATCATCGATCACCGTACCAGACCGGTGTCCCATCAGGCGCACAGAAGCACGTAATCGAGCGATACCAACTGACCGAGGATGGTACTCGGATCGTGGTTGATTTTATGCTTGAAGACTCCGAGTTCCTGGCAACGCCGATGACTCATTCCAGAGAATTGATTTTCACACCACAGATGGAGGTTTCCCGCTTCAATTGTGATCTTGAAGCAGCGAGACGGTTTATTCCTGAATAGTTGTCTGATGAGAGGAGAGGTAGTGGCTGCTGAATGTCCGCTTATGGCCGAAAGCGGACGCTCATTAACAGTTAATATTCACTCTGACGCATATCTGGGGGAACCAGAATTATGAAAACACTCGCCCTGCTAATTGGCATCGCAATTCCGCTTGTAGGATGTTCGCCCGACGGCCAACCAACCACTGAAACCAGCAATACGCCAATGGGCAGGACGAGCCTTGTCGATTTTTCGACCTCATGTGACGCAGCGGTCACATCGGACTTCAATCGCGCCGTCGAACTGCTCCACTCCTTCGAGTATTCCGAGTCGGAAGAGATTTTTCGCTCGATTCTTGAATCAAATCCCGAGTGTGGGATGGCCCGTTGGGGTGTGGCGATGAACCTATGGCATTCAATTTGGGTACCGCCAAGTGTAGCTGACCTTGAAGCGGGGGAAGCGATGCTGGCGGGCATCGACCGATCAACAGTCACGACCCGAGAGGCCGCCTACATTGACGCGCTCACGCGCTTCTATACGGATTATGGGACGTTGTCCCATCAAGCGCGAGCGCAGGCTTACCAGGAGGGTATGCAGCAAGTATACGCGGGCAATCTGGACGATCCGGAAGCTGCCGTTTTCTATGCGCTGTCATTGGTCGCTACGGCTGACCCCAAGGATAAGAGCTACGCCAATCAGTTCAAGGCAGCCTCGCTCCTAATGTGGGTACGAAACACTCAGCCGCATCATCCCGGTGCCCTGCACTACATCATCCACAGTTACGACTATCCTGGGATGGCGCACCTCGCTCTAGATGCGGCTACGATCTACGCAGACGTTGCACCGAATTCAACGCATGCCCAGCATATGCCGTCGCATATATTCACGCGACTGGGACTGTGGGACCGTGCTATCTCATCCAACCACGATTCAACCGCCTCAGCAGTGGCGTATACGCAGCGGGCCAACCTTTCCGGGCATTACGATGAAGGTCTGCATAGCATTGACTACCTCATGTACGCCCTGCTTCAAACGGCTCGGGATGACGAGGCTGGTCAACTTTTGGATCGGCTACGAGCGATCGAAAAAGCTCATCCAGAAAACTTTAAGGCTGCTTTCACGTACGCAGCGTCGCCCGCCCGATACGCGCTAGAGCGCCGTCAATGGATCGAAGCAAGTGAACTTACATTGCTGTCAAGCGGCTTTCCGTGGCAAGACTTTGGTTGGGCGCGTTCGATTCATCATTTTGCCCGTGGGATTGGCGCGGCACGTAGCGGCCAACTCGGGTTGGCTAGACAGGAACTCGAACTGATAGAAGAACTCGCAGCAGCTCTGCCGGTTGCGACTTCACCGTATCTTCGAGAGGAGGTTTTTGTTCATGCAGATGCAGTCTCTTCATGGATATTGCTGGGCGAAGGCGACACCGCCGAGGCGCTTCGGCTGGCAGAAGCTGCTGCTGATCGAGAAGACGCTGTGGACAAACATCCGGTTACGCCGGGCGAAGTTCTGCCGGCCCGAGAATTATTCGCCGATATGTTGCTAAGCCTGGGTCGCCCGGATGATGCGCTTGAGCAATATCAGATTGTTCTAGCGGGCTCGCCAAATAGGACTAACGCTCTTCTAGGGGCAGCTAGGGCGGCGGTTGGCTCTGGGGAAACTGCTGCCGCGGCTGAGTACTATGACGCGCTTTTGGGCCAGACCGCTTCCGGAGACGCAAGCCGCGACGGCTTGCAGGAAGCTCGCGAGTACATTGCGAACCTGGGGTAGGGTCGCGATGCGCTGATCTGAATGTCCGCTTGTGGCCGAAAGCAGCCGTTCGTTAACAGTTAATATGCAGTGGGAAATCGCTGGGATGTATGCGAGTCTTCTCTCCCCGACCTGACACGAACTTCAATAAGAAGACCAGGAGGTCCCATGAACGAACAAGTCAAGAGTTGGCACCTTGCCCTTGTCGCCGTCGGATTGGCGCTTTCCGCCGGGTCGCTCGCAGCCCAGGACATCGAGGAATTCGTCATCAGCGCGGAAGCCGCGAAGAGCGCCAAGACACGCGATGAGATCTCACTCGATACGGCTCGGCGGATAGCGGATCATTGCTTTCAGCAAGCGGCCGAGCGGAATCTGGGAACCAGCATTTTTGTGCTCAGCCCTTCCGGGCACATCGTGTACGCGCTCCGTGCTGACGGCCAGACCCCGATCGCAACCGAGACAGCACTGCTCAAGGCCAAGACGGCAGTATTCATGCGCGGTTCCACACACGCCCAGATGAACCGGGTGATGCAGGACCCGGCGAGGGACAGGCGCTTGCGACCGCTGCAGGCGGAGTTCGATCTGTTCTGGAATTCAGGCGGCCTTCCGATCGTGGTGGATGGCGTCATGATCGGTGCCATCGGTGTGGGTGGCATGGCACCTTCGGCGGAGTGGAGCGACGAAATCTGCGCGAACAATGCGCTGACCGATGTGATTGGCCCGCAGCCGCCTCTGGCGCCGTTCCTACAATGATATTCGCCTAGACCCGCTCAATCGGAGTTAACATTGGCCGTGATAATCAACGCGGCGGCTCGGTGCGGGCTCCGAGCTGCGGAGAAACTCATGTATCAGCTATCGCCACGTCTTCCGATCGCCATCTTGTTGACCGTCAGTCTGCCGGCGTACGCGCAGAGCCCGCTGGACAGCCTGCCCGATGGGCCGGGCAGGGAGCTCGTCGAAGCCGCGTGTGTGGCGTGCCACGAGACCGACGTGATCTGGAGCTCGACCGGCTACACGCACGATCAGTGGAGCGACCTGGCCAGCAGGATGATCGATCTGCCCGATCCGCTGGCCTTGAATATTACGCAGTACCTCGGGGCGACCTTTCCGGAGAAATACGATCGTCGCCCGAACCTGGTATCCGGCGACACGAAGATCACTTTCCTGGAGTGGAACGTGCCCACGCTCGGGCAGCGGCCCAGGGATCCGGTCATGACGCCGGACGGAATGATCTGGTGGGCGGGGATGTACGGCAGCCTGATCGGCCGGCTCGATCCGAGGACCGGCGAAATGACGGAGTGGAAGCTCGATCCACA
>SMWC01000138.1 GCA_004357505.1 Gammaproteobacteria bacterium
GACTGTGACGTGCTGCAGGCAGACGGCGGCACCCGAACCGCCGCGATAACCGGCGGCTATGTCGCTCTCGCGCTGGCGGTACAGCAACTGATTGAGCGCGGAGAACTGAGCCAGAGTCCGATTCACGGCCAGGTCGCAGCTGTCTCGGTCGGCCTCTACGAAGGCACAGCCGTCCTCGACCTCGACTATGCGGAAGATTCTGTGGCCGAGACTGACATGAACATCGTCATGAATGAGGCCGGCGGTCTGATCGAGATCCAGGGAACGGCCGAGGGTCATGCGTTCTTGCGCAGCGAGCTTGACCAATTGCTGGACCTGGCGCGTAGCGGCATCGAAGAGTTACTACAAGCCCAGCGAGCGGTGCTTGAGCGGTGACCCCGGTCCTCGGCCGATGGGTGCTGGCCAGCGGCAATAGCGGGAAGCTACGCGAGTTCCGGGCGCTTCTCACTGAATCCGGAATCGAGATCGTCGCCCAAGGCGAACTCGGAGTTCGCTCTGTGGAGGAGACGGGCTCGACGTTTGTCGAGAACGCCTTGCTGAAGGCCCGGCACGCCGCGCTCGAGACCGGGCTTCCCGCGATCGCGGACGACTCTGGACTGGCCGTCGATGCACTGGCGGGCGCCCCGGGCATACACTCGGCACGCTATGCCGGGCCGACGGCCGATGCTCGAGCCAATGTGGTCAAGCTGCTCGCCGCCCTGGCCGACACGCCTGACGATCGCCGCGGCGCGCACTTTTATTGCGTGATCGTGGCGATGCTGAATGCGAACGACCCCGCACCATTGATCAGCTATGCAGACTGGCCGGGAGTCATCACTCAGACGCCCGCGGGCGATGGCGGGTTTGGCTATGATCCGATCTTCTATGATCCCAAGTTCGCTGCGACCGCCGCGCAACTCTCAGCCGAGGTCAAGAACCGTGTCAGCCATCGTGGCCGCGCATTGGCGAAGCTGAGCGTGGCGCTCAAAGAACAGCTTACCCAGGCGTCGTCCCCAGGCAGTTAAACGGTAGTTTTATGCACAACGGGCGGGCCGCGTCTCGAAAACCGGCCCGTTACGCGTGATTGTTAGAACCGATAGTCACTATTCAGAGATAATTCACTGATTAATAATGAGTTCCAGCGCGTGATCATTTTTTGGTCAAACTAAGAAAAATCTCGATGCGCCGCGACTCAAGAGACCAATCGGGTGCTTTTTCCACAGAGTTATCCACAGTTATTGTGGATAAACTCGTTTTCCGTGTCCGTTCCTGGCCTTAGGCTCGGGACCCGGAGCGGATTCTCGGTCTCAGGCCCGGATTGTCTTGTATTTCAGTGGTCCGAACAGTATGCTCACGCGCCCACCGATCGGGCTCGACTGCCATGAAACCGAACATTCACCCAGACTACGGCGACCTCAAGGTGACCTGCGGCTGTGGGAATGAGTTCACGACCCGTTCGACATTGACCGGCGATCTCCACGTGGAGGTCTGCTCCAATTGTCACCCGTTCTATACCGGCAAACAAAAGATCATCGATACCGGCGGACGCGTGGACAAATTCCGCAAACGTTACGGGCGCGGTCCGAGCGCATAGGCCAAGCCGCCACGGTCGAACGCTGTCCGGAGCGTTATCGGCCCCCTCAGGACAAGTCTCACTGCTATAATCGGCATCTTTGTGCCTCGATGGGTCCGTGACGTGACCCAACGCAACGCGGCAGAACAGCCCGCGGCCGTCCCCCACCACCGCGGACGGTAACAATAATCTACGAGGAGCCACGGGCAGCGTATGACCGATAAGCACTTCACTCTGACCGACCCGGAATCTGGAACCGAAACGAAGCTGAATCGCTACGATCCCACGCTTGGGCCGAGCGTCTTGGATATCACTTCTCTGTACAGCGATCAGGGGGTATTTACCTACGATCCCGGCTTTGGTGCAACCGCAAGCTGCACCAGTCAAGTGACCTATGTCGATGGCGAAGCAGGAGTCCTGCTATATCGCGGCTACCCGATCGAACAATTAGCCGAGCATTCGAATTATCTCGAGGTGTGCTACCTGTTGCTGCATGGGGAACTGCCGAGCCGAGAGGAACTCGCCGAATTCGATAAATCCATCCGCACGCATACCATGATCAACGAATCGTTGTTGCGATTCTTCAACGGCTTCCATAACGATGCGCATCCGATGGCGATGGTGTCCGGAGTCGTCGCATCGCTGTCGGCCTTCTACCATGACACAACCGATATCTACAATCCTGAGCATCGGGATATCTTCGCGCATCGAATCATCGCCAAGCTTCCGACGATTGCGGCCGCTGCATACAAGCACACGCTGGGCCAACCGTTCATCTACCCAAAGAACGATTTAAGCTACTGCAGCAACTTGCTCAGGATGTTCTTTGCCGTACCAGCTGACGAGTACGAGATCGACCCGGTCGCGGCGGAGGCTTTAGACCTACTGTTCATCCTGCATGCAGACCATGAACAAAACTGCAGCACGTCTACGGTCCGACTCGCCGGAAGTTCCGGAACGAGCCCGTACTCGGCTATCGCCGCCGGCATTTCGGCACTCTGGGGCCCAGCGCATGGCGGTGCCAACGAAGCCGTCATCAATATGCTTGAGGAGATCGGCACAGCCGATCGCATCGATGAATATGTCGCGCGGGCGAAAGACAAGAACGACCCGTTCCGTTTAATGGGCTTCGGCCACCGTGTTTACAAGAGCTATGATCCACGTGCTGCGATCATTCGCAACATGTGCCATCGCGTATTGGCGGGCCTAGGCCAACAGGACTCGCCACTACTTGAGCAGGCGCTGAAGCTCGAGGAGATCGCGCTCAAGGATGAGTATTTCATCGAGAAGAACCTCTATCCCAATGTCGATTTCTACTCCGGCATCATTTACCAGGCGTTGGGTATTCCTAAATCGATGTTCACGGTGATGTTCGCCATCGCCCGCTGCGTGGGTTGGGTAACGCATTGGTGCGAGATGGTTGCCGATCCGAATTCGCGTATCGGCCGCCCGCGCCAACTTTATAATGGCCCTGCGAAAAGAGACTATCTCCCGGTCAGTGAGCGCAATTGACCTAAGACATCTCTCCGCCGAGCAATGCCAGGACACGGCGCCGGCCGGCACGTTGCATTGGTCGCCGGTCCACCGGACTCAGCGGCGCCTGACGCACGCCCTTCTCCGGGAAGATAGTAATGTAGACGCGCTCACCTTCCCTGGAGAAGGTGAACCCCGGGACAATGGTCATGTCCTGACCGTTGAATCGGTAGCGGCGCTGACAGTCACGGCTACTAACGCCTTGCGCCTCCAGTGCCGCTAGAACCGCCTCTGGCGACTCGGTGAAGACATGCAGTTCCAAAGCAGCGTTGTCGGTTACTGTGCCCGTTAACACGGGCCCGACGAGACGCGGTTGAAAGTCAGCTAAAAACTCCATGATGTCTGCTGCCAGCCTGCGCATGGCGGCGAGTCGGCACTCGTGGCTGTCCGGCGCGAAGATCCGCTGCCTCTCTATCACGCTAGATTCAACCTCTGCGTTACTTGGCAGCGCGCCGGCCTGACGGACGCGGAAGCGCTGTGCGGCTTTGCGCTTAGCCTGACCATAATCGTGTATTCCATGGTCGACGATCAGGCGCGCGGCCTCTTGTGCTAGTTGCTCGCGCAATACCTCGCTGCCCGATCCACGCTTACTTCCCATATCCGATCCGCACTCCGTCTCAACCCGTGCCGTCGTCCCGGCGCCGGTCAGAACAGTGGTTCCGGTCCTTGTCCGTCCGCTGCCTCACCCCCGTCCGTGAAGATATCAGGATGCCACTCTGCAGGATCAGGCTCCCGCTCGGGAACGTGGCCGATACGAAACTTCTCGAATATGCTCCCCTGGTTGGTCGCCGCCACGAGGCCCGACTTCGGGTTGATGCGAACATCGATAATCCCCGGCGGTTGCTCCATGGCATGATAGCTCAATCCATCCAGTGCTTCGGCCATGAAGTCGATCCACATCGGCAGCGCGGTGCGCGCGCCCTGTTCGTATCGACCGAGCGAGCGTTCCTGATCGAATCCGACCCACGCGGCGGTCACAACGTCAGCGTTGAACCCGGCAAACCACGCGTCACGTCGGTCGTTGGTGGTGCCGGTCTTGCCCGCCACGTCCTCTCGTCCCAGCGCCGCGTACGCAGCCCGCCCTGTACCGCGGCGAACGACATCCTGCATCATGTCAGTGATGAGGTAGGCGTTTTGTGCGGAGATGACGCGCTTCGCTATGCGTAGCTTGGGATACAGATCTATCGGGCTTTCAATCAGGGCCGGCGCCACGCCTGCCTCGAAATCTGCCGCCGCGCAATCCTGACAGGCGAGACTCGGCCTTGCTGCATAAAGCACCTCACCATCAGCATCTTCGATTCGCTCGATCAGATAAGCGTCGACGTTGTAGCCGCCATTCGCAAATGTTGCGTAGCCATCCACGAGATCGAGGGGCGCAATGCCACCGGCACCGAGCGCAAGCGTCGCATTCACCGGCAATGCCGTGTCATCAAAGCCGAATGCACGCAAGTGCCTGATCGTGGCGCCGATGCCCGCGCGCCGGATGACTCTGACCGAGACCAGATTTAAGGACTGTACGAGCGCCTCGCGCAACCGGGTCGGGCCACGGTACCTCCCGTCGTAGTTCACGGGGCGCCACTCTGTCTCGAGCTCGGAACTTGCTACGACTATCGGTGCGTCATTGATGATGGTCGCCGCGGTGAAGCCGTTTTCCAGCGCCGCCGAATAAACGAACGGCTTAAAAGATGAGCCGGGCTGACGCTGGGACTGGGTCGCGCGATTGAAATTGCTGAGATAGAAATCAAAGCCCCCCACCAGTGCCGTCACAGCACCGTCTAAGGGGTCCAACGAGACGATCGCGCCCTGCACCTGAGGAAGTTGGGCGAGTCGTAGGCTGTTGTCCTCCAGTACCCGGAACCGCACTACGTCGCCAGGATCGAGCGCATCGGCGACGATGGTCGGCGCCGGTGCCACGAGGTCGTCGCTGATAAACGGAGCCGCCCATGCGACCGCCTCCAGCTCGATCGGGACCAGACCCCGGTCCGCAAAGTAGACCTGAGCGCGGTCTTGAATCGGGGGCTGCTCCAGCGGCACTTCTTCATCGGCGGCCGCCTCAGCAACGACCGGCTCGACCGCGATTACCGGCTCTAGCTCGACAATGATCTCGTCCACGCTGATCACGAGGCCTGTCATGAAGCCCGAGATCTGTGCGTAGTCCACCAGCACAGCCTTCCATCGATCTTCCGGTGGCTCGTCCGGGCCGGGCGAAAGCTGGGCGAGGGCCACCTGGGCAAGTGGCCCACGGTAACCGTGGCGTTCATCATAATCGATCAAGCCGTCTCGAAGCGCCTTCTGCGCCGCGCGCTGCAGCCGACTGTCGATCGTTGTAGTGACCTTTAGACCTGCATCGTAAGCAGCCGGTCCAAGCCGGCGGATGAGTTCGGCCCTGACCATTTCCGCGACATAGGGCGATGCGAGCGCGAGTTGCGGTCCGTACC
>SMWC01000139.1 GCA_004357505.1 Gammaproteobacteria bacterium
GACGAGCACCGGGGGTCACCGCTACGCCGACGACGGTCACGGACTTGTCGAGTTTGCCGGACAAAATTATCTTGGCGCGCTGTGCACGCTTCGGAATCAGGCGTGCAGCCTTAAGGCTCGAGAGATCGACCGTGCTCCCCTCAAACCGCCCCAGCTCATGTAGTCTGACCTCTACACGAAACTTGGCGCGCATCGAATAAAAACCAATCTTTGGTAGCCTTCTCTGCAAAGGCATCTGACCACCTTCAAATCCGACCTTGTGGTAGCCGCCCGAACGCGATCGCTGACCCTTTGTGCCACGCCCGCCTGTTTTCCCGCGTCCCGCAGCAATACCTCGACCAGCGCGCTTGCGAGCCTTGTGGGCACCTCGAGCTGGTTTAAGTGTATTCAGGCGCATCTAAGATTCCTCGATCCTCAGTAGATAGGACACTTTGTTGATCATGCCCCTGTTCTCAGGAGTGTCTTGGACCATAACGGATTGATGGCGACGCCGAAGACCGAGACCATGCACGCACTCAAGATGCCCAGGAGTGCGCCCATGCTTGCTCTTCAGCAGCGTCACGGTAAGCGTCTTCTTAACCTTTGCCATATCAATTTCAACCGAGAATTTCATCTACAGACTTGCCGCGTTTGGCTGCGATCTCTTGCGGAGAACGCATTTTTACCAACGCACCGACCGTCGCTCGTACGACGTTAATCGGGTTTCGTGAACCGTAGCTCTTGGCAAGGACATTGCGTACACCCGCGCACTCGAATACCGCGCGCATTGCGCCACCAGCAATTATTCCCGTACCGTCCGAAGCCGGCTGCATAAAGACTCGTGTAGCACCATGACGCCCGCGAAGCGAATATTGCAAAGTCTCGTTTTTAAGATGAATCGAGTAAAGTTTCTGCCGTGCTAGCTGCATCGCTTTTTGAATCGCGAGCGGCAACTCGCGAGCCTTCCCGTACCCATAGCCAACGCGGCCATCGCCATCACCGACTACAGCTAAGGCGGTGAAACCGAATTGCCGGCCACCCTTTACCACCTTCGCAACTCGATTTACTGCGACGAGCTTTTCTTGCAGATCATCTGTTTTTGCCATTCGTAATGTCCCGAATTAGAATTTCAAGCCAGCCTCTCGCGCGGCATCTGCAAGTGCCTTAATGCGCCCGTGATAACTAAATCCCGAGCGGTCAAACGCCACCCGATCTACTCCTGCAGCCTGCGCTCTCTCCGCAATCAGCTTGCCTACTATCGCCGCCGCATTCGTATTGCCGGTAACCTTGAGGCTCTTCCGAAGCTCGCTCATGATGGTAGACGCGCTAGCGATCACGCTGGCGCCGTCCGATGCTATAACCTGGGCATAGATGTGTCGCGGCGTACGATGGACGCATAAACGTAAAATACCGCGCTTCTTTATCTTTGCTCGAGTTCGTCTCGCCCTTCGCTGCCGTCTTTGTTTCTTCTCCATCTGCACTTCTAACTCTTCTTGGTTTCCTTCAAAACGATACGTTCATCAGCGTAGCGCACACCTTTCCCTTTATAGGGCTCCGGCGGCCTGAAATTTCGAATCTCTGCTGCAACTTGTCCGACCTTCTGTTTGTCGATCCCCTTGACGAGTAGTTCTGTCTGGCTAGTAGTCTCTACCGTGATACCGTCTGGCACCTCATAGACGACTGGATGCGAGAATCCCAGCGTGAGATTGACAGTCTGTCCCTGAACTTTCGCCCTGTAACCAACCCCGACCAACTTTAGCCGCCGTTCGAAACCGGTACTCACACCGCTGACCATGTTACTGATCAAGGCCCGTGTCGTGCCTGCCATAGCCCTGGCGAAGCGGCTTCCAGACCGTGGGCTCACCGCGAGACCGGAGTCATCACTGACAACCTTGACCTCCGAGTGGCACTCAAGAGACAAATCGCCTCTCGGGCCCTTGACCGTCAGAGCGTTGCCATCGAGGTTGATTTCGACGCCTTGTGCCAAGACTACTGGACGTTTTGCGACTCTAGACATCTTTCACTCTCAATTCTCGCTCAAGACACGAAGCAGAGAACTTCGCCTCCGTGTCCCTGGGCTCGCGCTTCCCGGTCGGTCATCACACCGTTTGAGGTCGACACGATGACAACACCGAGACCTCCCTGGACCGTCGGCAACTCGTTCGCCCTGGCGTAGAGTCTTAGACCTGGTCTGCTGGCGCGCTCTATGCGTTCGATAACCGGCTGACCTTCGTGGTACCTGAGCGTCAGGGTCAACGTTCGTTTATTGTTTTCTTCGTCCTCGGTTGCTACGCCATCGAGGTAGCCTTCAGCTTCCAAAACCTTCGCGATCGAGACTTTCAGTTTCGATGCCGGCATCGTCACCCTAAGCTTCGCGGCCTTTTGGCCATTCCTGATTCGCGTCAGCATATCGGAGATTGGATCAGTCATGCTCATCAATCTTCTCCTATCACCAACTCGCCTTCGACAGGCCAGGAATTTCGCCGCGCATAGTAGCCTCCCGCAGTTTGTTCCGGCTCAGACCGAATTTTCGGTAGTACCCATGTGGCCGCCCGGTGATTGCGCACCGGTTACGTAGCCTCACCGGACTCGCATCGCGTGGTAGTCCCTGCAATTTCGCTTGAGCAACCTGTTTCTGTTCGTCAGTCGACCCAGGATCCCGAATGACTCGCCGGTACTCCGCTCGTTTCGCAGCATATCGCTTCACGATAGCGTTACGTTTAGCCTCACGCGCGATCATTGATTTTTTAGCCATCAGTAACTTTATCCTTAGTGCGAATCGGGAAACGAAAAGCGTCTAAGAGCGCCCTGCCTTCCTCATCGTTCTTTGCTGTCGTGGTAATCGTGATATCCAATCCGCGAATCGTATCGATTCGGTCGAAATCTATTTCCGGAAAGATAATTTGCTCTTGAACGCCAATACTGTAGTTCCCTTGCCCATCGAACGATCGAGCACTCAGGCCCCTGAAATCGCGGACGCGCGGAATCGCAACATTGACTAGCCGATCCAGGAATTCATACATCCGCTCCCGTCTCAACGTGACCTTGCAACCGATCGGATAGCCTGCTCGAAGTTTGAAGGTTGCGACACTAACTCTGGCATTACAGATAATAGGCTGCTGTCCAGAAATTCGCTTCAAATCATTGACCGCGTGTTCGAGTATCTTTCGGTCCGTCAAAGCCCCGCCAACACCCATGTTCAATGTAATCTTGCTGATCCGCGGAACCGCCATAGGATTCGTAAGTTTCAGCCGCTTCATGATCTGAGGCACGGCTTCTTTCTTATAGAATTCTTGCAGCCTGCTCATCTCAGCTATCCAAGACTTCGTTGTTCGACTTGAAGTAACGCACCTTCCGTCCATCTGCTAGGTGGCGAATTCCAACTCGATCGCCCTTGTCCGCCGCCGGGTTATAGATCATCACGTTAGAGATATCGAGCGGCATTTCTTTTTCGATGATGCCTCCCGGTACTCCTGCATTGGGATTAGGTTTCTGGTGCTTACGAGCGATATTGATGCCCTCGACGAGTACTCTGTCGTCGTCATAGATGCGTACGACATTACCTCTACGGCCTTTGTCCTTACCGGTAATAATGACCACTTCATCGCCTTGTCTAATGCGTTTCATCTCAATGTCCTACAGCACTTCCGGTGCGAGAGAGATGATCTTCATGAAACGGCTGGTGCGCAGCTCTCGCGTCACTGGCCCGAAGATGCGCGTCCCGATCGGTTCCATACGGGCGTTCAATAGGACCGCTGCATTGCTGTCGAAACGAATAACTGAACCGTCAGGCCGTCGTACTCCATGACGCGTTCGCACTACCACGGCATTGTAAATTTCGCCTTTCTTTACTCGACCGCGAGGAATAGCGTCCTTGACGGTAACTTTGATGATGTCGCCAATGTGCGCATACCGTCGCCTTGAGCCGCCCAATACCTTGATGCACAAGATGCGACGGGCTCCGCTATTATCCGCCACACTTAAGACTGTCTCTGATTGGATCATCGGGTTGCCCTTGGCTGCCTCAAGAGGCCTCTGTCGTCTGGATAATTGTCACGACCCGCCAGGATTTGTGCTTGGAGATCGGTCGACACTCAACGATCTCAACAGTATCTCCTTCTTTGCACTGATTTTTTTCGTCATGGGCAAGTATTTTCGTGGTGCGACGAATGAACTTACCATACACCGGATGTCGAATTAGACGCCCCACGGCAACCGAGACACTCTGGTTCATCTTGTTGCTGATGACACGTCCAACCACCGTTCGACGGCTTTTCCCGCCACCAGAGCCCATGTTAGTACTCGCCTGCTCTAGTTCTGTCTCTTTGGCGCTCATTCGTTTTGTCCCGAAGTTTGGATATCGACACGCTCACGTAAAACCGTTTTTATTCGGGCGATATCCTTGCGGACCTTGCCGAACTGGTGCGGCCTTGCGCCCTGGCCCGTCGCAGATTGCAGCCGCAAATTAAACTGCTCGCGGCGCAGCTTAAGGAGTTCCTCACCTAGCACTTCCTCGGACATTGCCCTGAACTCTTTTGCTTTCATCAGGCAGCCTGCCGAGATACGAAAATAGTAGCGACCGGCAATTTGGCCGCTGCGCGTTTAAAAGCCTCGCGTGCTACGGCCTCGTCCACGCCGGAAATCTCATAGAGCACGCTCCCGGGCTGTACGAGCGCGACCCAGTATTCCACGTTGCCCTTACCTTTCCCTTGACGGACTTCCAGCGGCTTCTTCGTAATCGGCTTGTCCGGGAAGACCCGAATCCAAATTTTACCGCCTCGCTTTACGTGGCGAGTCATTGCCCGACGAGCCGACTCGATCTGCCGGGCTGTCAGACGGCCACGAGTAGTCGCCTTCAGGCCGTACTCGCCGAAGCTGACGCTGTTACCTCGCTGCGCAAGCCCACGGTTGCGGCCTTTGTGCTGCTTGCGAAATTTAGTTCGCTTCGGCTGAAGCATCGTTATTCACCCTGCTGCCGTGCTGGAGCGGTTTTGGATTCCTTCTTCGCATCAGCAGAATCAAATACCTCACCGGTGAATATCCAGACCTTTACGCCGATTACGCCGTACGTGGTGTGGGCCTCCGCCAACCCATAGTCGATATTCGCCCGAAACGTATGCAACGGGACTCTGCCTTCCCGATACCACTCGGAGCGCGCTATCTCTGCACCGTTCAATCTTCCTGCAACCTTGACCTTGATCCCGCCGGCACCGATTCTCATCGAATTCGTGACTGCGCGACGCATCGCGCGACGAAACTGTACGCGCCGCTCGAGTTGCTGCGCAATGCCCTCCGCCACGAGTTGAGCGTCGAGTTCGGGCTTTCTGATCTCCGCAATATTGAGTCGCACATCAGGCAAGATCATGCCCAAGAGTTTGGCGATCGCAATGCGAAGCTTCTCGATGTCCTCACCCTTCTTGCCGATCACGATTCCGGGGCGCGCCGTGTGAATCGTGATATTGGCCCGCTTTGCCGGTCGATCTATTTGGATGCGACTTACGGAGGCATCCTTGAGCCTGCTCTTGATAAACTCTCGAACCTGATGATCTTGGTAGACGTACTTCGCATAAGTCGGCGAATCAGCGTACCAGTTGGAGGACCACTCTTTGGTGATTCCGAGACGGATTCCGATTGGATGAACTTTTTGGCCCATACGCGTTTACTCGTCAGCGACCCGAACAGTGATGTGACTATTACGTTTGATAATTTGATTCCCACGTCCTTTCGCCCGTGCACGGAAGCGCGCATACGTCGGTGCATCGCCTATCATCACGACCGATACGCTGAGTTCATCGATGTCAGCGCCATCGTTGTTCTCAGCATTCGCGATCGCCGACTCTAAGACCTTGCGCACCAGGTGAGCGGCTTTCTTCTGGCTGAATCGGAGAATATCAAGCGCCTGAGCGACCGGCTTACCCCGGATCTGATCAGCAACCAGCCGGCATTTTTGCGGTGATATTCGCGCATAACGATGTGTGGCTACAGTTTCCATTGCAAATATCGCTGACCTATCTAGCCTTGCGGTTTCCGGCATGACCTCTGAACGTACGCGTAGCCGCAAACTCACCGAGCTTGTGCCCCACCATATTTTCGGAGACCAGTACCGGTATGTGCTGCCGACCGTTATGCACAGCGATAGTGAGCCCAACCATTTCCGGAATCACCATCGATCGACGCGACCACGTTTTAATTGGTCGGCGATCATTTCTCAGAGCCGCTTTCTCCACCTTCTTTAGCAGATGGGTATCGACGAACGGACCTTTTTTAATAGAACGGGGCATACTCGAATCCTTAACAACTTCACGGCCGCGCCGTCTAGCCTACTTCTTTTTCCTGCGACGAACGATCATATCGTCAGTACGCTTGTTGTTGCGGGTCTTATAACCTTTCGTCGGCACGCCCCAAGGTGTCACCGGGTGACGGCCGCCTGAAGTCCGACCCTCGCCGCCACCATGGGGATGGTCCACAGGATTCATCGCAACCCCTCTGACGGTGGGCCGAACTCCTCGCCAACGCTTAGCACCTGCCTTACCCAGCTTGCTTAAATTGTGCTCGTAGTTGCCGACTTCGCCAACGGTCGCTCGACAGTTGACGTGTATTCGCCGTATCTCTCCGGAGCGCAGACGTAGAGTCGCGTAGCGGCCTTCACGAGCGATAATCTGAACCGAGACACCAGCGCTTCGTGCGAGCTGACCGCCTTTTCCTGGTTTCATCTCCACACAGTGCACTAAGGTACCAACCGGAATATTTTTTAACGGCAGAGCATTGCCGGGCTTGATCGGGGCGTCGGAACCCGACTGGATCGGGTCACCGGCCTTACATCGTCTCGGTGCCAGAATGTAGCGCCGCTCTCCGTCGACATACAGCACAAGAGCGAGATGAGCACTTCGATTCGGATCATATTCGATACGTTCTACGCGGCCAGCAATACCGTCTTTGTCTCTCTTGAAATCGACGATTCGATAGCGGCGCTTGTGCCCGCCTCCCTGGTGTCGCGTTGTGATGCGGCCATAGTTATTGCGGCCACCGGTCTTGGACATCGGAGAGAGCAATGGCGCGTGAGGTTTACCTTTGTGCAAATCATCGCGGACGGCACGGACGACGAATCTTCGGCCGGGTGAAGTCGGTTTGGATTTTCTTACCGCCACAACGCTTCCCCGTCAGTCCCGTTACTCAACGCCCATGAAATCGATGTTACTACCCGGCATTAGCCGGACATAAGCCTTCTTCCACGCCGCCTGCCTACCTTTACTTTGCCCGTGGCGCTTTATCTTGCCGCGAACATTCGTCACCGTGACGTTGCCGACCTTGACCTCGAAGAGCATCTCAACGGCCGCCTTGATTTCCTTTTTCGTCGCGTCGGGACGAACCTTGAACACGACCTGATTGCTAGCCTCTGCGGCGGCAGTGGTTTTCTCCGATACATGCGGCGCCACTATCACCGCCATTAACCTCTCCTGATACGCGATCTGACTCATCCGAGACGCTCCTCCAAGAGCTTCGCCGCCGCAACCGTCATCACAACGTTTTCATGACCGACAAGGCTGACCGGATCAATCGTGTCAGCCTCGAGCACGTCGACGTGCACAAGATTTCTTGCCGCCAGACAAAGCTTCTCATCGAAGCCTTCGACGATGATCAGGACATTTTCGACGTTTAGTTCCTTGAGCTTGGTCTTGAGCTCTTTGGTCTTAGGCGCACTGAGCGCAAATTCCTCGGTGAGTAGCAGTCGGTCTTGGCGTATCAGCTCCGACAACATGGAACGCATGGCGCCACGATACATTTTTCGGTTAACTTTTTGCTCGAAATTTCTCGGCCGAGCAGCAAACGTTCGCCCACCACCAGTCCATATCGGGCTAGAGTTCGTTCCGGCCCTGGCGCGGCCCGTGCCCTTCTGGCGCCACGGCTTCGCGCCTCCGCCACGAACCTGCGAACGGTTCTTCTGCGCTTTCGTGCCCGCACGAGCACCGGCAAGATAAGCGGTTACAACCTGGTGCACTAGCGGCTCATTAAAGGCGACCGCGAACGAGGAATCCGCCAGCTCAACTTCGCTGTTCGACCCTTGTAGCTTCAGTTTCATTACGCTACGCCTTAACAGCAGGACAAACGATGACGTGGCCGCCGGGCGCACCGGGCACACCGCCTTTCACTAACAGGAGGTTTCTTTCGGCATCGACACGGACGATTTCAAGATTGGAAACGGTGCGACGGACGTTGCCCATATGCCCAGCCATCTTCTTGCCCTTAAAGACACGCCCGGGTGACTGATTTTGCCCGATAGATCCAGGTGCTCTATGCGCCAACGAATTACCGTGAGTCGCGTCCTGCATGGCGAAATGATATCGTTTGATTACGCCCGCAAAACCTTTACCCTTGGATGTACCGGCCACGTCCACACGCTGGCCATTTTCGAAGATATCGACATTGATCTCTGTGCCAGCCGCGAGTTCTTCGCCTTCGCTATCTTCCAGACGGAATTCCCAGAGGCTGTCACCAGGCTTCACATCAGCTTTCGCGAAATGGCCTGCCTGCGGTTTTGCCACTCGATCAGGCCTGCGCGTTCCCACAGTGACCTGCACGGCGCGATAACCGTCGCGGTCCACAGTCTTCAGCTGCGAGATACGATTGGGCAGGACCTCTATGACGGTCACCGGGATGGACTCGCCGGCCTCCGTGAAGATGCGAGTCATACCGCATTTACGGCCCACCAGACCGATTGGCATTGATCAATTCCTCACAATCCGCGCCGACTACGTCCGGCACTTCAGCCAGCGCGCGTATACGAACGCTGGCACCCAATCGCCTCGAACGGAAAATCCCGCCGAAACCCCGTATTCTGCTGATGGCCGACTGCCGCCGGCTCAGGCGTCCGGCAGCTCCCAATCACTTAAAGTGGCCCGATGGGATCAATATCTCGCCGGACCAGGACCGAGCCGTGCATTATAGCACCGCGTACCTACGGTTCAACGCCCTTAATTGAGCCGGATCTGAACATCCACGCCGGCCGGGAGCTCGAGCCGCATCAGGGCGTCAACGGTCTTATCGGTCGGATTGACGATATCCATCAAACGCTTGTGGGTCAGCAACTCATACTGATCACGAGCGTTTTTGTTGACATGGGGGGATATCAGTACTGTGTACCGTTCAATTTTCGTTGGCAGCGGCACGGGGCCTTTCACTGTCGCTCCCGTCCGCTTCGCCGTCTCCACAATCTCCCGAGCAGACCGATCGATCAGCCGGTGATCGAACGCCTTCAGTCGAATTCTAATAGTCTGTTTCGTTGCCATATACTGCACCTGTCGACCGTAGTCTACTCAATAATCTTTGCCACCACGCCCGCACCCACGGTACGGCCACCTTCCCGGATCGCAAACCTCAACCCGTCCTCCATCGCAATCGGTGCGATTAATTCCACCTTCATCTGGATATTGTCC
>SMWC01000140.1 GCA_004357505.1 Gammaproteobacteria bacterium
ATGTTGGCGAGCGTGTTTGCGGCGCCTTCTGCTCATTGACTCTGGCGTTGTTCGTTGGAGTGACTTCGCCGTCGCCAGCCTGCTAGGGGCGCGTGACGGTCCACTCCTCGATGATAGCCGTTCCGGACTGGGAGATAACCTTCGATACCGGACAATATCGCCGCAGTTCCTGCTTGAGGGGGGCCAGTTCGTCGTCGCTGGCACGGGTCGTCAATTCAATCATCAGTCGAATCTCCGGATACGGTATGTCTATTTCTTCTTGCAGAGTCACGCCGCGGCGGTCGAAGCTTGCATCGACCGCGATGTTCATGTCCTCGATCTCGACCCCGTGTTTCGCGGCAATCCTGTGAAGAATGACGTTCGTGCATGCCACCAACCCGGCCAGCATGAATTCGGTCGGTGCGAACCCCTCGTTGGTTCCGCCGCGTTCGACCGGTTCGTCCGATACGTCGATTAGATCTCTTGTTTTCAGGATTGTGCGGCAATGGCTCTCAGCGACGCCATGGACCTTTTGATGCACAATCAACTTGGACTTGATTTTCATGTGTTCGACCATTCAGTTACCGGGTAGAGTCTGCGGTCGTGCTTCGGCTAGTCACGGTGAGACGAGCGCCCATTGGCGCGGCCCGCATCATCGATAATAGCTGGGCGCTTGTCAAATGATCGAGATCAATATAAGCATCTGATATGATAGGTAAAACAGACCAATAACGATTGCGGCAGTCACTGCCGGCGGATCCCGATTCACGGATCACTCCATATGCTTAAGAGCCTCATACTTGTTTCGGCGTGCCTGTTGACCGCCTGCGCACCTGCGGCGAATCAGACCGAGCTTTATCTCGGCACGGCAACGCTGGGTGGCGCCTACTATCCGCTCGGCCAGGGTATCTCTAACCTCGTGACGCAGTACGCCGAGGGCTTTACGATGGTGCCGATCGTGACTCGAGGCGCGGTTGAGAACCCGCGGCTCGTATCACTCGGGGACGTGGAGATCGGCCTGACCAACGCCGATCTGGCCTATTTCGGTTACCAGGGGCAGGCGCCCTATGACTCACGGCTGAATATTCTCGCGGCAGGCGCGCTTCATCCGAGCATATTGCACTTGATTACCCGCGCGAATGCGGGTCTCGACTCGATGACCGATCTGCGCGGCAAACGCGTAGCTCTGGGTCCGGCCGGTGGGCCGACGGTGGCTTTCGCGAGTTTGTTACTGAACGCCTATGGGATGTCGTTTGACGATATCGTCGCGAGCTTTCTCTCCTACTCCGACGGATTTAGCCAGCTTCGAGACGGCAACGTCGATGCAGCCTTCGCTCTCGCCGGGGTTCCTGCGGCGGCGGTGTTGCAGACCCGTGCAACCCAGAAATTGCGCTTTATCTCGATCGAGCCGCACGTCCTCGCAGCCATTGTCGACGACAATCCGTACTACTCTATCGTGACGGTCCCGGCGGCTGTTTATGACATGGAGACCGATTCTACCGTGTTGGCGGTAGACAATATGTTGGTCGTAGGGGCTGAAGAGTCGGCCGATACTGTTTTCAGCGTCGTCAGTGCCATTTATGGTCATCTCGATGAACTGCAAAAAACCAATGCGATTGCCAGGCAGATCAACCCCGATCAGAGCCTGAAGTTGCCGATTCCGCTGCACCCTGGTGCTGCCCGTTATTTCGAACGGCGCTAGCCGACAGAGTGCACCGGACGGTCTAGCTCGTCGTGTCGTTAGATTCCCCCATTACTTTGCGCGCCAAAATGGCAATGTCGTTGGCATTTGGGCTGGCGTTATTCCACCTGCTGAATGTGTCGGGAATCTTCTTGGTTTCTACGATGGTCATCAGAGTGTTCCACCTGATGATCGTCCTGTCGCTGGTTTTTTTAAGACCCTGGGACACGACCGATGACCCCCCTCGTGGCAGCCAGCTGCTTAACGTAGTTTTTCTGTCGGTCGCCCTGATCACGGGCTCCTATGTGTTGCTGCGTTGGGAGGCAATCGCGTTCAGTGGCGGTATCACGAACCGGCTCGATATATTCGTGGGAACATTGATCATTGGTCTTGTCCTGGAGGCGGCACGCCGAACCGTTGGCAAAATGCTGTCGTTGATCGCACTTGGTTTTTTGCTTTATCCATTCGTCTCTCCGTATCTGCCGGGGTTGCTCTACAGTCGCGGCATTCGCTTTGAAAGCCTTATTTCTATTTTGGCGCACTCTGGCCAGGGAATTTATGGCATTCCGCTTGGTGTTGCGTCTACGTATATCGTGTTGTTCACGATCTTTGGGTCATTTCTGTCTGAATTTGGCGCCGGGAATTTTTTCTTCAAACTGTCGAGCTCGGTCACGCACGGGCTCCGTGCGGCGTCGGCGAAAACCGCGGTGCTTTTCAGTACCTTGCTCGGCATGATCTCCGGCTCGGCGGCCGGCAATGTCGCGGTCACCGGGTCTTTTACGATTCCTTTGATGAAGCGCGAGGGATATCGCCCGCATGAGGCCGGTGCAATCGAGGCCGTCGTGTCGACCGGTGGCCAGATCATGCCCCCCGTAATGGGCGCCGCTGCATTCATCATGGCGGAAATCATCGGCACGCCCTATGTCAATATCATGAGGGCTGCGTTGATTCCAGCGCTGTTGTTCTTTGTGTCGGTGCTATTCGTGGTGCATCTGCAGGCTGTAAAGAGCGACCTGGCGATTCAGGAACGCCAGCTTAAGTCTGAGCAGTCGGTTGTTAGCACGACCGTCGCCGGACTGCCATTCATCGTTCCGTTTTTCACGCTCATCGGCATGATGATTGTCGGTTACTCACCGGTGAAGGCATCGTTCGTTGCTATTGTGATGCTGATTGCGGTTCATCTGCTCGTGGTGCGGCGGGTGAGTCATGAGCTGTGGCAAAGGATTGGTCGAGCGATGGCGGGCGGCGTAAAGAACGCCATTCCGATATCGATCGCGTGCGCGGCGGCGGGAATTATCTCTGCCGTTCTTTCGGCAACCGGCCTGGGATCGAAACTGTCGAGTTTTATTATTTCGATGTCCGGCGGAGTACCGCTTATAGCGCTGATTCTCACGATGATTACGGCCATCATTCTTGGCATGGGCTTGCCGACGACCGCCGCGTATCTGATCCTTGCCACGGTCGTTGCGCCGGCTCTCGCCGATATGGGTGTGCCCTTACTGACCGCGCATATGTTCGTCTTTTTCTTCGGCTGCGTATCGACGATTACGCCGCCGGTCGCATTGGCTTCGTATGTAGCCGCGGGCATCGCACGCGCGGATATCAACGCTGTCGGTTGGACCGCGTTTCGGTACGGGCTGGTCTGTTATCTGTTGCCATTCGCATTTTTCTATGGGCCGGGCTTACTTTTTCAGGGACCGGCATGGGAGGTTGCATCAGCGTTCGTGACCGGTGTCGTCGGGGTCTTTTTCCTCGCAACCGCGATCGTCGGGTACTTCAGGACTGACCTGACCCTGTCCGGCCGGTTGATCACATCAACGGCAGGGATCCTGTTGCTCAATCAAGGCTTGACGAGCGATTTTATCGGCCTCGTGCTCCTCGTCGCGTGGACCTTGATCTCGGGGCGCGCTCTACTAGAATAGTGCACAGACCGGCACTGAGGAATTACCAATGAGAAAGGCAAACGTTGCTGGCTTACTGCTCGCGGGATTGGCGGCCGTCACCATGGGCGCCCATGCTCATCATTCCAACGCCGCATTTTTTATCCTGGATCAAACAATCTCCGTGCAGGGTGTGGTTAAGGAGTTCTGGTTCGAAAATCCCCATACGCGAATCTATCTGGACGTGACCAACGCGGATGGTGACGTCGAAGAATGGATGCTCGAGGGCCGTAGCCGTAATGTCCTGACGCGGCAGGGTTGGTCGGCCGACACGCTCAGCGTTGGCATCACGATACAGGTTGAGGGCAACCCATCCCGTGATGGTTCCAAATCCCTCGGCTGGAGGTCGCTGAAATCGATGGATGGCGACGACATCGGTCCGTAGTCCGATCAGGTCGCTCAGCCTATAAATAGCAGGCTCAACGACGGGAATGCCATCAACAGGACGGTCACGGTCAGCGTAATCAACACGAACGGAAATGCGCCGGAGAAAATCGTACCCAAGCTGATCGCGTCATCATCGAGCGTCGATTTGATCACATAGACACTCAGTCCCAATGGCGGCGTCAGCAGGCCGATCTCAACGCCGATCACCGTGACGATGCCGAACCAGATCAGGTTACCGCCAAGCTCGGCGACGACGGGTAAGGCTAGCGGTAGCAAAATCAGTAGGATCGAGGTCGAGTCCAATACCGTGCCGAGTACGATCAGTAGCAACAGGTAGCCGGCGAGAAAACCAGCCAGACCTAATTCGCCGCCTCCAAGATAGCCGGCCATGTCGGCAGGCAGACCGGTCAGTGTCAGCATGCGGCTGAAGGTGCTCGCGCTGATAATAAGAAACAATATCGTGACCGTGACCTGGCCGGTCTCGCGTATCACGTCCCAAAGCCCGGTCCAAGATAGGCGGCGTTTGATCAGGGCGAGGCACA
Source organism: Gammaproteobacteria bacterium (assembly GCA_004357505.1). GTDB lineage: Bacteria > Pseudomonadota > Gammaproteobacteria > Steroidobacterales > Rariloculaceae > SMWC01. The sequence continues at coordinate 4,530 of SMWC01000140.1, forward strand.
TGGCTGCGAGCGCACCCGCTGCGCCGGCTTCGGTCGGTGTGAAGATGCCGCCATAGATTCCGCCCATGACAAGACCTATCAGCAGGAACACCGGAAAGACCGCGCGGAGAAAGTCGCTGACCGTCGTAGAATCGGTGTCACCCGTGTCAGTGTTGATCTCGCCGACGAAGTCCGGCCAGAACCGTGCCATCAGGATGACGCTGCAGGCAAACGCGACGGCGAGGATAATGCCGGGCACGATGGCTGCAAGAAATAACGCGCCGATAGAGACCTCGGCAATGACTCCGTAGATGATGAGTAACAGGCTCGGCGGAATTAGCATGCCGAGGACGGATGAACCGGCCGTGAGGCCCACGGCAAATTTTGCCGTATAGCCTCTTGCGACCATCTCGGGAACCGCAATCTTGGCGAAGATCGCCGCCGATGCGATCGAAATGCCCGTTATTGCCGCAAACACCGCATTGGCTGCTACTGTGGCGACGCCCAAGCCGCCGCGAATCCGGCCGAAGGCTTGCTGTGCCGCGCGAAAGCTGTCGCGGCCGATCTCAGAGACGCTGACGAAGAGCCCCATCAACACGAACAGCGGCACGGTCGCGAAGACGTATTCCGCCACGGTACCCTGGGCGGCAAGCGAGAGCGTGTCGGTCGCGATGCCGAAGTCGCGCTTCAGAAGTGCCAGACCGGCGAATCCGGTCAGCAGCAATGCGACAGCGATCGGAACGCCCACCGCGATGAATACCAGGACCGTGACGATTGCCAGACCTCCGATGACCTGGTCGGCGAGTTCGGCGGCCTGCATCAACGCCGTAGCGAGCGTCAGCAGCCCCAACAACGCGACGGCTGCCAGCAAGACTCGCGCGCTTCGCCCTGACCGGGCAGCGCTTGCAGAGCGTCGGCCGAACTGTCGCAGATACTCGAGGGCCGCGATAACGGCACCCAGTACGACAGTGAACTTGATCGGAGCAATCGGCAGCGTATAGATGCCTTCCACTCCGGTGAATTCGCCAGTCTCGAACGCGCGCCAGAAATCAGGCCATGCGCCGATCGCAATCACGCTAAGCACGAAACAACCCATTCCCGCTGCCGCGACCTGCAGCACGAGTCCGGCCGCGGGTTGCCGCTGCCGAATGTAATCGAGCAGCACATCGGCATGAGTCAGACGGTGCGTCTGTACGGCATACGCGAGTTGCAGGAACACGCAGCCAACCAGGGAGAACGCGACGATCTCGGGAACCGCTTGAATCGGTCGAGCGAACAGGGTTCGGCCGGTAATGTCTGCACAAATCAGGAACATCAGCGCGAAGATCCAGGCGACGCCGGCACCGTTCATCCCGCGTATCAAGGTCGCAAAGGCGTCCTCGATGCGTTGTCCGGCATTCATTCGGTTCGATCCCAGTCGCGCAACGGCCGAACACCACGCTCTCTGACCGCATCCATGTAGATTCGTAACAACTCTCCGGCCGGGTGTCCACGCCGCTCCGCTGCAGCGACCCAACGACCTGCAATGTCGGGGAGACCGTTTATCCAGCGGCGTTTCTCGTCGTCGGCGAGTGTGGTGACGATCGCGCCCTCTTCCCGTACGGCCGCAAGCGCCTGTTCGTAGCGAGCCACCACGATTTCTCCCATCGTTCGGCTATAGTCCCGCCCCAGTTCCGCGAGCGTGGCTTGCACATCAGGGGGTAAGCGTTCCCAGGTGTCTTTATTGATCGCCA
>SMWC01000004.1 GCA_004357505.1 Gammaproteobacteria bacterium
CTGACAATTGGTGCGAAAGCCGTCAGACGGTCAAGATTCGTGTTGTCGCCGAGACCATGTGCCGGGAAGAAGTTCTGCTGGCCGAACAAACTCTGCTCGCCGTGCAACGCCATGTAGTTCAGTAGCACCATCTCGACCAGTAGGTTGACATTGTTCGCGCCTGGGGTGCCGCTCCGGTTGACGGAGCCATCCGCGGAAAAGCTGCCGAGCTGTTGATGCTGCTCGATCGGCAGTCCGTCGAGACCGGTGAACAGCTGCGGCCGGCCGTTGGGGTTGTAGACCAAGAAGAACGATGCCGCCGTGGAGGAATTATCGCTCGTCCACTCGCCCTTGCCGCGTCCCGCCACGGAGTTATCGAGCGTGCCGTTGGATGATACCGAGCCGTCGCTGTAGACATACATCATTAGCGGTATTCCGGCACCGTTATTCGCCCGAGAGGCATACTCCAGACACGCCCCCATACAGCGACCGGCACGTTCGTCCTTGATCTCACCTTCTTGACGCATGCCACCATGATAGTCGTAGCTGCCCATGGTAATGCAGCCGGCGCCGGCGAAGCCATCGATGACCATCTTCATAACGGACGCGGTCTTGCGGAACTCATCGCCGTCTCTGCCATTGTCGTTAAATTCGGCAGCCGTAAAAATCGAGTTGGCGCCGCCGACAATATTGGCGTCCTGCGCCGGATCCAATGCCCCGGGATCGGAGAAACGATCGGTGATGTCCGCCGCGCTCAAGTAGCCGCACTTCACCAGGTCTTCGACGACCTGATCGCGCGTCAGCGGCGTGTTGTTAGGGTCAGTGAAATTCAATCCCGTCGTCACACGGTCCATCTTCTGCGCACTGAGCCGGTAGACGGACTCCATGACCGCAACGGCATCGTCTTTGGAGAGCAAGTTCAGCAGTTCGCCGGTGTCAACGAGTCCGGTGACGTCGCTGGGGCGGTCGATTTTGGTCGGACGATATTGGGGATCGATCATCCCGGGCGGTGCCATCGAGTTAGCGCCCGACTCGGAGTTGCGGGAGCCGCACAGTGTCAGAATCGACCCATCCGCACCGGCCCGTTGTATGCCATACATCGGGTTGTGGGGATTGTTACCCGTGTCATTGTCAGAGCGCGCGGGGATGACCGCGCCGTTGATCAAATTGCCGAGCCCCGGCTTGATTGAACCGTAGATGCCGCGCAGGAACGCACTGTCGCTGTGGAAAGAGAGTCCCAGGCTGTTGTCCGTATGGTCGCCGTTACTCGTCGCTGTCGTTGTAACTTCTGGAGTGCCGGGGACCATGTCGCCCGGTAACCCCATTTTGCTGTAGCCGGCCGTGCTGAGTAGGTCGAGTTGACCTCCGTTGCCGCCGACGAGCACGTTGGAGCCCGCCATGTTGGCTCCGCCTGCGAGGTCGAAGCAGATAAACGGTATCTTCCCCGCGCCGAATACGCTGATGCCGCAGGCAGCGCGTAGCGAATCCAGATCGGCTGCTATCGCAGCGTAGACTGCGCGCGGATTCGAAAACAAGCTCAGGATGCCGCCACCTAATACCGTAGCAGACCCGGCCAGGAACCCTTGGCCGATTAGTTCGCGGCGCGTTAGCGGACGACGATGGTTTTGATGACGCTGTGGCGCATCGATGTGGCGTAGTTTACGTGCGTTGCGAGTGAGCATGGCTTGTCCTCTTTACTGCACCAGCATGGCTGCGCTGCCGAGTACGGCTGAGCAGGTGGCCTTCGCAATCGTTTGGGTTCGAGTTGCCGATCCACCACCGTTGGCTAACCCGGGCCGAATGCCATTCGGGTCTCGAGCCAGTGGCAGGCCGTTAATCAGTTCGGAGAGTTCGGTTTTCATTGATGTGCGATCGGGTTGAGTGCCGATACTGTTGGCCACCGTACCGATGACGCGATCGAGCAACGGATCGAGTAACAGGTCCTGATTCCCGGGATAGGCAGTTGTTACCGGAGACGTGAACGGGAAACCCGGGAACACCGTGGCTCGCAACGTTGAATTCTCGATCAACGCGTTGCAATACTCGATGGCGAGCTGCGCGATCGCGATCTGGTGGGAGGAAAGAAATGCCTCGATGGTTTCAACGGCCGGTAGTGATTGTTTGATGGTCGTGTACGTCGACAGCACGTTGGGTTCGAGTGGACTTATCTCGGTAATCGCCGCCATCGTTGCGTTGATTTCATCAAATGTACGCACGCCAATGTCGGACGCCGCGGCCAGATCCTGCGGCAGCGGGGCAGGCGGCGTGACCGGTGCGGGGCGGGTGAAGTTATTGCTGCCGAGCACGTCAAAGGTGAGGAAAAACTCGTCTGCGTCCGGCCCGTTCTCTAGGGGCAGCACCGCCCCGATGCTCGCGAGAGGTTGACCGGCAAACGGATCATAAAGAAGGCTTGAGATTGTCGTGTCGAGGTTCGCGTAGGATTGACCAACGGGCAGCTCTTCACCGTTAAGACCGATTCGCAGCCCGCGTATGTCGATGCCGTTCGGTTGGGCCGTCGGATCGAGACTGATAAAAATCGGTTGGTTGAAGAGGTAGGCATAACTGTCAAACTGGCTCGCTTGAAATACGATGTAGCTCTCCGGCACGTTGAGCAGATGTTCTACGCTGAAGAGCAAGAAAAATTTCTCGCCGACGCCGGCCTCGAAGTTCTGCAGAACCTGTGCGCTCGTCAGTGTGCGATTGTGTATCGCGACAAGTCGGATGACGCCGCTCCAGTCACTGTTACTATCTACCTCATTGCCGAGGACGAACGCGAACGTGTCATCCCAAGGTGCCAGGCTACCGCCGGGGGTCGGGTCCTGATTCTGTACCAAGACGCCGTTTACATAGATCTCTCGACCGGTCACGGGGTCGAAGTTCACGACAACGTGTTGCAGTGTCGCTTGCAGAACCTCGGCCGCGTTGGGGGTTGAGAGTTGCGGATCGCCGTTCGGACTTGAGCCTTGTACCGTGTTGAAGAAATCATAGTTGTACAGCGTCTGGCCAAGGTTGAAGTTACGCGCTGTCGGGCTACCCGAGTAGCTGACGATGCGCGTGTCTTCCTGAACCACATTGCTCGGAGCAACCCACGTCTCGATGGCGTACTCGCCCGTTGCCTTGATCATGTCGTGGAGCTTGGCGCTGGCAGCCGTGGAGGCCTGGGCCTTACCGCCGTTGAAATTTAGGCCCCAACCACCGAACCAGTCGACGTTACCCGAGATCGTCAGATCCATTGCCGGATCGACGCCACTGGTGTCAAATGCCGTATTGCCTAGGCCGGTCTTGAATTCATAGTTCGCAATAATGTTCGCTTCGTAGCGGTTGCCGCCGGCGGCCAAGGTGCCTTCGTAGAGGGTTAGTGCTTTGCTCGTGACGAGCAGCGGATTCACGGGATCAATCGGCACACGTGCGGCGAATGCGACGATCTGCGTCTCCATCGATGTGGCGTCGGCCTGGCAGCTAGTCGTCCAGCAGTTGTGAAACTCATCGCGAAGTCGAATCACCAGCCGCGATGCTGACGGGTCGTTCAGATCGATCTTCGACTTTACCGCTTCATAAGCGAGCGCGAGTGCATCCGGGCCAGCGTTTTCGGCAAAGAAGGGAGACTGTTGCAGTGCGGTATCGGACGCATGGCAGCCCGAGCAAAATTGCGTTAACAGCGGATAGACGGTGGCCCCGAACTGCGCCGGATCGGGTGGAAAATGTCTACTCGCGCCAGGGTCTCGAATGGACACGGGCGCCTGCAGTACGATACTACGGTCGCCACCTGCTGCGAGATCGCCGGCCCAGGCCGTAATCCAGGTTGTGAGGATATCGGCACAAACCGAATCGTCCGTGACCCAGCAATTGTGCCCGCCGGCAACTTTGGTGACCATCTGTGAATCAGCCGGTGACTGCAGGTCGGTTACAGGGAAGTTGGCTTCGGCGTAGGCAAAATTGACGTCATCGCTGCGCGCGAACATCGGTGACTGGCCACCGTCGACACTATGACAGGCGCCACAGCGGTCATTGGTACGAATGTTATCCCAGAGATTGATTCTAAAAGCCTGAACATCCGGCGTCGCCGGTGCGGGGCCCGTGTAGTTGGAGAGATTGAGCGCGGCGATGACAGCGTTTATTTCTGTGTCGGCACCGCCACCGGCGCAGCCCGCCATCGCGGCGGTCGCGATCAGTCCAAGCACTGCGCGAAACGACCTGTTGCGCCACACGTTCGTTCGATGCACAGCATGGCGAAAGCGAAAGTTGCTACAGAACATTCTGCCGGCTCCTCAGTCGCCCATACAGTAGACGGCGGACTCCGAAAAGACCTGCCTGAGGTTGTAGGCTCCACCAGAGCGGAAGTTGCCGACCATCGTGCTGACCGCGAGGCGGTCGGCTGCGTCGACAGGCGCTCTGAGGCAAACGTTCCTGAACACCTTGTTGACCTGGCATTCGGCGAATGCAGTGGTCGCTGCCAACTCCTGGCCGAGTGATTTGGCTCCAGCGCCGGATCCGGGAAGAGTAATGCTCCAACCCAGTAACGCGTTTTGGCCTTGGCGCCAGTAATTAGCCCAAGAGTCGTCGGGCGTTACGAACCCGTCCTCAAATGTTGTGTCGTTATTGAAATACTTGGCGACGACACTGCCGTTCGTATAAATGAGTCGAGTAAGGACTTCATCGTAGTTGTAATACGCAAACGCTTGTGCCAACGGATCCATGCCCGCGTGACAACCGATACAGTTATTCAGAAACAGGCGGCTATCGCCACCCGGACCGCGAGAGACATCTTGGCGGATCCGGTCCGGGACGATGCTGGTGTCGTGCACCTGCTCCATGTCCATGCACATGTGATTAAGCAGCGTGAAGCGAAACATCGCACGGTTGGTTCCGGCAATAAAGAACGCTTCGGCAGCCGCGCGGGTGGTCATCGCGCCGGCTGTAGCGTTGACGGGGAGCCCGTAGGCGGCCGACTGGGTTGAGGCTGCCAGGTCAGTCTGTGGGTTGAAGCCCGGCTGCAGCATGGACTGTTCCAGCGTCGCATAGTGGGTATTGTCGCCTGGTGCGGGCAGAGCCTGATTGGCGTCGACATATAACAGATCTGCCGAAAGTATCTGGTTGAACGGTACATTGTCCCGAACCATTCCGATGACGAGCGTCGTGTAATCATTCAGTGGCACGAAGACGGTCTGGTCGCGATTGGTCCAGGGTGCAGCAAAATTCTTAAGCGTGACCGTATAGAAACTGGGATTGGTCATGGCCGTTTGGGCGGCTGCAGCAGCATTGCCCGCCTGGATATCGGATTCCATGGAAACCAGTGTGGCTTCTGACGGCGGTACGCCGGCGAGCCGGTTATGCATGCGGAAGGCCTGCTCGCGTTCAAGCGGACCTGCGAGCGTGATGGACTGCGCACCGAGAAGTAGCGCGATCCCTATGCAGAGCCGCCGGGCAGACCGGTGCCTACGACCCGAGGCCAACGAGAATATCCGTTGCGTGCTTGCAAACACCACCATCGTCCTATCGGTTGAAAACTGTTCGGCTTTTAGAGTCAGGAGTACAGCACAAAAGTTTTGCGTCGTGCATGCGAAGACCGTGGTAAGGACTTGAACTGAGAACCAAGTCACATTTTTAGGCGCTTTCGCTCACTGCAAGTTCTGTGATTGCCAGACCGAATCCGGCAAGATGTGATTCCGCACTAACGGGACGCCAGATATTACGTAACATTGCGTAATCCAGACCGACCAGGAAGGTTAATCCGGATTGTTTGATCGGTAATCAGACGCTCACTGCTAAAGATTTCTTTGAGCTCGACCACCGGTCCTTTGATTAACGGTGTTTAGGGATGAACGTAGAGCGAGAAAGGATTCCAGGAAGCGATCTCGCGCCAGCCGTGCAGCGACGCGGTGTGCGTGGTATTACCCTCGCTCTCGTTGTCGTGGCCGCAGGTTGTGCCGGCAACGATGGCGGTGTCGGTATCGGCAGCGGCCAGGATCCTGATCCCGTCGCGATCGACTTCCCAATCGCTTACACGAAGGGCCCGCTGTTCGATGCCCAGATGCAGCTGCTCTCTAGCACAGATGTTCGCGACGTACTGAGATTCAACGTCGGCACCGATTTGTATATGCGGGAACGCGCTTCGCCCACGGCCATCGAGAGCAACATCACGATACGCGAGACCCAGGGTCTGGGTGATGTCATGGGCGTCGAGATTTCCGTCGACGGTAGCAGAGTCCTGTTCGCGATGCGCGGCCCATTCGATCCCAATCTGGCTGATGACGAGCAACCAACCTGGAACATCTGGGAATACGATATCTCTAGCGATACGCTGGTGCGAGTCATCACGCCTGACATTACGGCGGAAGCCGGCCACGATATTTGGCCGTACTATCTTGCGGACGGCCGCGTCATCTTCTCATCGACCCGGCAGCGCCAATCAAAAGCTGTCCTATTGAATGAAAACAAACCCCAGTTTGAAGCCCAGGATGAGGATCGCAGCGAATCAGCGTTCTTGCTGCATGTCATGAATATAGACGGCAGCGACATGCACCAGATTTCCTTTAATCAGAGTCACGACCTGGATCCTTCGGTGCTCGACAATGGCCGTGTGCTCTTCAGCCGCTGGGATCACGCCCCGGGGGTCAACGGCATTCATTTATATACGATGAATCCCGACGGTACCGAACTGCAACTGCTCTACGGTGCTGAAAGCCATCTGACCGGCACGAATGGGACCGAAGTTCAATTCCTGAAGGCTCGCGAGACAGCCGATGGGCGCGTAATGACCATCGTCAGGCCGTTCGACCACCCGGAGCTTGGTGGCGCGATTGATCTTATCGACACCCCAGTGTTTGTGGAAAACTTCCAGCCCACCGCAGCAAATTCAGGCCTAGCCGGTCCCGCACAGATAGCTGCGACGAACAATCAAGTTCGTACCGATCTCGTGCCGTCACCGGGTGGCCGCTATCGTTCGGCGTTTCCACTTTGGGATGGCACGGATCGAGTGCTCGTCAGCTGGGCGATATGCCGAGTCATGGAGAACAGCGTGATTTTCCCGTGCGACGCACAACGCCTGGCCGACCCGAACGTTCAACTTGCGCCGCCGCTCTATGGTGTGTGGATGTACGACCCTGCACAACAGACGCAGCTGCCCATCGTGATCGGCGAAGAGGGCGTGCTGATCGGCGATGTCGTCGCCGCTCAACCGCGCCGAACACCGCAAGTCATCAGCGATAAAGTCGTCGGCATCGATCTTGATCCTACCTTGGTCGCCGAGAGCGTCGGCCTGCTCAATATCCGCAGTGTTTACGATCTGGACGGCGTGGATAGTGCAACTCCGGATATCGAGACGCTCGCTGATCCTGCCACGACAATGGCCGCTCAGCGGCCCGCGCGATTTATTCGCATCGTCAAGCCTGTATCGCTGCCCGACGATGATGTCCTGGATTTTGATAACTCCGCTTTCGGGAGAAGTGCCGCACAGGGCATGCGTGAGATATTGGGTTATGCGCCGATCGAGCCCGATGGCTCGATCCGTATTAAAGTACCCGCGAATGTTGCGTTCGGCATCAGCGTACTCGATGTCAACGGCCGAAGAATCACGCCAAGACACCAGAACTGGTTGCAGGTGCTTCCCGGCGAGGAATTGTCCTGTAACGGTTGCCACGACCCCAACTCGGGGGTCTCTCACGGTCGGCTAGATAGTTTCGATTCTGTTTACGCCGGCGCTCAAAGCACGGGCGTCCCGTTCCCGAACACCGATCCAGCACTGTTCACTGACTTCGCCGAAACAATGGCGGAGACGCGTACGCGGATCAGTTGCACAACAGATTGTGCGGTGCTGGAGCTGAGTGTCGATCTGGTTTACGAGGATGTCTGGACCGATGCGGCGACGGCTGGACGCCAGCCGGACGTGAGCTTTATTTACGCTTATCTCGGTCTCGTGTCGCCGCCGACCACAAGCGCCTGTCTGTCCGCTTGGACCAGTGATTGCCGCATCATCATCAATTATGAGGCGCATATCCATCCGCTGTGGAGCACACCGCGAACGATACCGGATCCGAACGATCCCCTGATACAACTCGATGTCACTTGCACGACCGGTGGCTGTCACACGCCGGTGGATGCGATGGCCCTGCTGCAGGTTCCGGCGGCAGATCTCGATCTGACCGACGGACCATCTGCTGACGAGCCCGATCATTTCAACGCTTACCATGAGATTCTGTTCCCGGATTTTGCCCAATTCGTCGACAATGGCGCGTTGCGAGATATCGATATCGGTCCGGACGCGAATGGCAATCCTATTCTTGTCCCGGTAACCCCGTCGATGACCGTCACGGGTGCCAACGCCTCTAGCATCTTTTTCTCGACGCTCGATTCAGGCGGTACGCATGAGGGCTATATGACACCGGCAGAGCTGCGCCTGCTCTCCGAGTGGCTCGATATCGGCGCGCAGTACTTCAATAACCCGTTCGATCCCGGCGTGCCGCTGAACTGACCGATGCGAAAGTTGGCCCTCAGCCTGCTGATCTTGCAGCTATCGATGGCTGATAGCGGGTTCTGCGCTGAACGGGCTCTGGCGGTCGTGATCGAAGATCCCTACATCGAGCTGCATTCGGGCCCAGGTCGGGGTTATCCGATCTTCTATGTGGCGGAGCGTGGCGAGCAGATAGAGGTGCTTAAACGCCGTACCGATTGGTTCAAAATTCGCGTCCGGCATGGTGAGGAAGGCTGGGTCAACGACACGCAGCTGGCACGGACATTTCAGCTCAACGGCGAGCCGATCGAGTTGCCCGGTTACTCGCTAGCGGACTATGGCGAGCGGCGCTGGGAGTTCGGAGTACTGTACGGAGATTTTGGCGGCGCCAATGTCGTGTCGACCTATGGTGCCTTCAGTATGACCGAGAACTTGTCCGTCGAGCTCTGGTTGTCGGATATGCTCGGCCGGTTTTCAAACAGCCAGCTAGTCAACGTCAACATCGTACATATGCTTTTCCCGGAATGGCGCGCTTCGCCATTTTTTACTTTAGGCACAGGCGTAATACACACCGAGCCCAAAGGGACGATCGTGGCGACTACAGATCGTACCGACAACCTGGCTCATGTGGGTGTCGGCGTCCGTACATACATTACTCGTCGGCTGCTATTCCGCGCCGAGTACAAAACCTATGTCGTATTCACCAGCCGAGATGACAATCAGGAAATAAGCGAATGGAAAGCAGGATTTTCGTTCTTCTTTTGATCGCAGGATTAATTCTCGCGACGCTATCCGGCTGCGGGACGAATCGAGTCGTCCAGCAGGACGGTGAGCGGCCCGCGGTGATCGAGCCAGAAGTCGCGCGGCGAGATATCAGTATCGGCGATATCGACACGGAGAATTTCGAGGTCGGCGGGTTCATCGGAATGATGAGCGTGGAGGACTTCGGTGTAAACACGGTCATCGGTGCGCGCTTGGCCTATCACATGACCGAGGACCTTTTCGTGGAACTGAGCGCCGGCAGAGCTGATACCGAGCAAACCAGCTTCGAACGTCTTAGCGGAGCTGCGCAATTGCTCACAGAAGCGGATCGGGAGCTGACCTACTATAACGTCTCGTTGGGGTACAACGTGTTACCAGGAGAGAGTTTCTTCGGTGAGGGCCGTGCATTGAACACGACCTTCTACGTAATCGGTGGAGTGGGCAAGACGAATTTTGCAGGCGACAACCGGTTCACGCTGAATCTCGGTTTGGGATTGAGGCTGATTCCCCGAGACTGGCTGGCGGTGCATGCGGACATTCGCGATCACATATTCGACATCGATCTGCTCGGACAGTCGAAGACCTCACACAATTTTGAAGCGCATATTGGAGTCACATTCTTTTTCTGATGTTCTCATGATCGATGGAGATGAACGGGCTTGAAGGAATCTAAGGCATGAAAGAGCAGAAAGGCAGCACGCAGTTACGGCCACTACTGATATTACTACTGAGCAGTGTCCTCCTGCCTGGAATCACCGCACGCGCTGTTTCCGGCGTCGCACCCGACTTCTCGCTGCAGTCCCGCGACGGCGGAACAATCTCGCTGAGCGAATTTCGCGGTCAGGTCGTGATGATTAATTTCTGGGCAACGTGGTGCGGGCCCTGTCGTGAGGAGATGCCCCACCTGGAGGCGCTGTACCAGCGTTATAGCGCGCTTGGGTTCACGCTCCTCGGCGTCAATGTCGAAGAGGATTCGGAGAATGCGGAGGCATGGCTCGAAGAGATGCCGGTGAGTTTTCCCATTCTGTTCGATCCCGAGAACCGCGTCAGTGAGCTTTACGATGTGATTGCTATGCCCAGTACCGTACTTGTAGATCGGCAGGGAAATATCAGGTTCTCGCATGACGGATATCAGCCTGGTTACGAGAATGACTATCAGACCCAGATCCGCGCACTGATACGCGAGTAGGTGAACATGATGTGGAGAAATGTGATCGTCGTCGGCACCGTAGTGCTGATTTCGGCGTGTAGTATCGAGCCGTGGGTCAAGCCTTACGAGCGCGACCATATCGCCGATCCGATCATGTCGTTCGATCGTGACCCTATCTCCAGCGCCTACACGCAGCATGTCTACGAGTCGCGAGAGGGTGCGCGCGGCGCGACGGGTAGCACCGGTGGCGGCTGCGGGTGTAACTAGCGTGCGGCACGCGACGGCCTATACTACGGACATTCGGTTTGGCCCACGAAGCATCGTGACAAGCGCTGCGAATCGATGCGCGCTCACGATTGCACTGCTAGGCATCAGTACTTTGACTCTTGCGGCAGTGCTACCCGAAGATCGTGCGGATGTACTCTTTCATTCCTACGACGGTGGCGGTGTTACCGTTCAGGGCCCTTCACTGTTGGTGCGGAAAAAGTTCGCCAAAAATTTCTCCGCCTCTGCAAACTACTACGTCGATCGCGTTAGTAGCGCCTCGATTGATGTAGTGACAACGGCGAGCCCTTACACAGAAGAACGAACCCAGTACTCCGTGGGTATGGACTATTTGCATAATCGTTGGATTTTGAATCTTGGGTTGACCAAGAGTGACGAGAATGACTTTGTCGCCGATACCTATAATATCGGTATCAGCCAGGATTTCTTCGGTGACCTGACAACCGTTAGTTTAGGTTACACTCTCGGACAGGACGAAGTCGGTCGCCGTGGGGACCCCGGCTTCTCTGATACGATCGAACGCCAGAATTACAGCCTCGGTATCTCGCAGATTCTGACCAAAGATCTGCTCTTGGGTTTTTCGTTCGAGACGATTACCGATGAGGGGTTTCTGAATAATCCTTATCGATCGGTTCGCTTCGTCGACACAGGTAGCGCAGTCGGCTTCAGCTATGAGCCGGAGCTATATCCTCGTACCCGAACGAGCGAAGCAGCCGCGATCCGGTGGCGTTACTATTTGCCCTATCGCGCTGTATTTCACGGTGAATACCGGCGCTACGGTGATAGTTGGGATATTTCGGCCGATACCTTCGAGATCGGTTATAGCCATCCACTCAAGAGCGGTTGGATACTCGACGGGAAAGTTCGGTTCTACTCTCAGAAGAAAGCCGACTTCTACAGTGATCTGTTTCCCCGATCCCAATATCAGAATTTCCTGGCCCGGGACAAGGAGCTCAGCACGTTTTCGAGCAGCACGGTACATCTCGGAATCAGCTACGACATCGTGCGGAGTGGCTGGAGATTCGTTGAGCGAGGCAGCGTTAGCTTCTCCTACGATCACATCGAGTTCGACTATGAGGATTTCCGAGACCTGACTCAGCCCGCAGCGCTTGCGGGTGAGGAGCCGCTGTACAAGTTCGGCGCGAACGTATTGCAAATTTTCGTGTCTTTCTGGTTCTAGCCCGCATCGATCTCCGCGCAAATAGCGGACGTGAACCAATATGCCCAGCATCCTTGCGGCCCATTCGCGGCCATACCGGCTTCGTCTACCACCGGAATAATCGTACCGCGGTGCCTTTCGGGTAGATATCCCGGCCACGAGACAGTTGGACGAAGCCGTCCGTTCCAGCCAAGGCCACGAAATCCCCTGACGTATTGGTCGGCCGCGGTTCCGCCATGCCGATGCCAGTGTCGGTCCAGGTGATGACGACCGGCAGGAAATAGGTCAGATCGGCAGCGAACTCGACGCCGGCCGCGAGCGTGACGCGTTCGATGGTCGCCGGCTGGAGCCCAAGCGCTTGCTGTAGCGCCGGTAGGACATACCGGCGCAGACAAACCATCGTTGACACCGGGTTGCCGGGAAGCGCGAATATGGGTTTAGCGTCGCGACTGAGCCCGAACCACATCGGTCGCCCCGGGCGTTGCTCGATACGATGGAACACGAGATCTACGTTGAGTTCCTCAAGCACGCTTGGAACGAAATCGTACTGCCCCATCGAAACACCACCGCTGAGAATCAGAACGTCGCTTTGATCGTGAAGCTCACGGATCGCTTCGAGCATCTTGTCACGCTCGTCTCTAAGCCGTGTGCGAGTGACGCGCGCCACGCAGTGGCGTGTCAGGCTCGCTTCTATGGCACGATCATTGCTCGAGCGGATCTCGTAGGCCGCGATCGGCCCGTCAACATCAACGAGTTCGTCTCCGGTAGAGATGACCGCTATGAGTGGCAGCGCCGCCGCCCGCACCTGCGCACATCCGGTGCCGGCAAGAACAGCGATCTCAGGGGGGCCGAGTCGAGTGCCCGGATGCAATAGTGGACTGCCGGCTTTGCTGTCAGAGCCGCGAGGATGAACGAACTGCCCTTGCGAGACTTCGGCAGAGTCGTCGACCTGAGCATGATCCGGTGTTCGCGTGATGCGCTCTACCGGGATGACGGTGTCCGTATTCCGCGGTAGCACCGCCCCGGTCATGATCTCCACGCATTGCCCGGCGTCTGAGATTTTAAGCGCAGGGGCGCCTGCGCCCTGGGTGCCGATAACCTCGAATGTTCGCGTACCGATATGCCAGTCGCGATAGGTAATTGCGATGCCGTCCATCGTGACTCGGTCGAACGCTGGTTGGTCCCGCTCGGCGCATATCGTTTCGTCGAGCACCGCGTCGACGGCGTCGGCGAGAGACAGCATTCGGGACCCGAACGGCGTCATGCGCTCGAGTATCATGCGTTCCGCGTCAGCGACCTCGGTCATGCGTTCTCCACTGCCCCGGCCGGTACGGCCAAGGAGACCCATGGTGCCATAGGCTAACTCCCTGGTTCCAGGCGTGGGGTTTCGTTGGCGTTCCGACGCCCGGTCTACGCCGCCAGTGCTATACTGAATCGCCGAGGGAGGACAAATTATGGGCCGCAATTTCTTAGTTTGTCTTGCGGGCTGTCTGGTGGTGAGTACCGTTTGGGCTCAGCGCGCCGATAACCGCACTATTATCGGCGCTGGTAACGAATTTCTCTCCGCGGGATCCTTCGCGATCCGCATGGGCCAATACGACGAGGGAATCCGGCTAACCCACCTGGGCCTGACTCGCTATCACCCTAGCCAAAAAGATCGGGCTGCGGCGTTATCCAATTTGTGCGCAGCGCATGCAGCAAAGGGCGAACCTGATCTCGCCATCCCGTTCTGCGACGAGTCCTTAGGTGTGACTACGCGAAACTGGCGAGCCTACAATAACCGGGCTTACGCTTACTTTCTCAAAGGCATGCTCTCGGAGGCCACTTTTGATTTGGATACGGCTGCTGCGATCAACCCCAATGGTAAGCAGGTAATTCAGCTTCGCGGCATGATCAATGAGGTGGGGTTACGTCCGAGTGTGATCATGGAGGACCATCAATAGTCGGCTCCACGCCACGCTACGCCAGCCCGCATGTTGCATCAGGACTTCGGATGATGGCGCAGGATAGCAGTGGTTGGGCGCCGGTCTGGTGCAAGCAACATGCGGGCTAAAGTTTTGGCGGCGCTGCTACTGACAGCGTATTGTGCGGTTGGTCTGGTTCAGGAAAATGGGCCAGAAGACGGCGGTCTCATCGATCCGCGCGGCACTTGGAGCTGCGTGTTGTACGGTAACCCCGCGCTTGGCGATGAACGCGTGTTGCTGAACTTCGCGCCGGACCAGTCGACGCTGATGGCGAAACGCAGCGAAGACGCGGCCCGTCCCTGGTTTCCGCTGTCCCGGTGGCAAGTGGAGAGTGACCTCCTTTCGTTCACCGATTCCCGATCGGGACGAGAATATCAGGCGAGCCTGCGCCGCTCGACGCTTGGTGGCGAGTGGCGAACACTCAATTTGCTCGGCGGCTGGTGGTGCACTGAGGCACGGGAGGAGGTCGATCTCGGCATCTACGTTGAAGCAAGGGAGCAGCCACGATCGATGCTGATACCCCTCGTTACTGCGGTTATGGCGACGCCGGCTTATCCACGGCAGGCGATTCGCGACGCGATAGAAGGGCGTGTCGTGCTTTGCTTCGAGGTCGATTCCAAAGGGGAGATTCGCAACCCCGAGTTTTTAGAGCTTTCGGATGAGATTTTTCGTGCCACGAGCCTTGATGCGCTGATGAGCTCACGCTATCAGCCGTGGCTCGAGCACGGCGATGAAATACTGCGGCCCGTTTGTAGAAGTTTCGTCTACCGGTTGGACTACGCCTTTTAGTCCGCTGACTACTTCGACCTGAAGACGGTCAGTCATTAGACTTTCCCCGCCGTGCAGAAAGAAACTATCGTCCCACGTTTGACGACCGGATCGGTCGGTCATCATCTCAGAGCGCTGGCTTTACCGATGGCCGTCGGTTTTGTCGCGCTGAACTCTTACAGCATCGCAGACACGTATTTCGTGAGCCAACTCGGAACGCTACCGTTGGCGGCAATGGGATTTACGTTTCCGGTGTCTTTCGCCATGGTTGCGATCGGCCTTGGTATAGGTGTCGGCACCTCCAGCGTCATCGCACGTCTTCTGGGCACGGCCGACCGCGCGGCCGTGCAGCGTATTACGACCCACGCGCTACTGTTGGGAGCGCTGTTGGGAGTCATCTTGCTCGTGACTGGGCTTGTGACCATCGAGCCGCTGTTTCGAGCGCTCGGTGCCGATGAAAGAACAATGCCCCTGATTCGTGACTATATGCGTCCCTACTACCTCGGCAGCGTGCTGTTTATTCTGCCGATGGTCGGCAACTTTTCGCTTCGAGCGACAGGCGACGCCAGGATGCCGGCGATTATTCTGAGTATCTCGGCGGTCGTGAATATTGTCCTCGATCCGCTCTTGATCTTCGGGCTATGGGGGCTGCCCCGACTAGAGCTACAGGGCGCGGCGATCGCGACCGTAATTGCGAACGCGGTTACGGCTGCGGCGTCGGTGACGATCCTGTATCGTCGCGAACGCTTGATTAGCGGCCGCTATGTGAACATCGATCATCTTTGGGATTCGTGGAAGCGTCTGCTGCACGTCGGCATGCCCGCGATAGCGACAAGTCTCTTGCTGCCGGTAACCTTTGGTGTGATCACGGCAATGGTGGCGACCTTCGGTCCGGAAGCAGTGGCCGGCTTCGCGGTCGCTTCCAGGCTGGAATCCGTTGTGCTGATTGTCGTATTCGCTCTGCAGTCTTCGGTAGGTCCGGTCGTAGGCCAGAATTATGGAGCGGGGCGCATGGATCGTGTGCGCAGGGCAATTCACTTATCCAATCGATTTCTGCTGATTTACGCACTATCGTTCGCTGGCGTACTGTTCGCGTTCGCGCGCCCCCTAGTCGGCGTCTTCGACGCTAATCCCGTGGTCGTAGAGACGGCTGCGGCCTATCTGCGAATCGTGCCGTTCACACTCGGGCCATTTGCGTTAATGATGATTGCAGTCGGGAGCTTCAATGCGTTGGGACGCCCAATGCCTGCGGCGATCCTGACCTTCGTCAAACTCTTTATGATCTATCTGCCGCTGGCGTGGATATTGTCACGATCGATCGGAATTACGGGTATTTTCTGGGCGAATGCGTTCTCCCACCTGCTATTTGGGGCTGCGTCACTCATCTGGCTCAGAAAGACGTTGATGGCGCTGGAGGCGGAGGATCGGTCGGCGGTCGCCGAAACTAGTTTTTAATGACTCGAGCCGTCTGGATTTCGACCTGGTAAGACCCGGAACCGACGAAGGGACCTAAGCCTGTCGAGATTTGTGTTGTCGCCCCGGGTCGGAAGGTCTGCTGCAAAGCTCGGCTGGTTTGACGAAGACCTCCCTGGCCGTCGACGTAACGAATTACCAATCCCAGATCCGTCACCGTCACGCTCGTCGGGTTGCTGATCCGGATAATCAGCTGACCCTGAGAATCTGTGTAGGTGACAAGCTGCAGATACCTGCCGGGGTTTTGCGGAAGATCGAGACGAACCATCGCCTCTTGCGCGGCTTTCCCGGCCGGGCTATCGGACTGTGCGGCGACCGAATAGTGTCCGAGAGCCGATTCGCCGTCGCCGCGTGACTCGGCTAATGTCCCTAACGCATAGTGCGCATCGGCACTCGCGAACAGATCGATGCTGGCCTCTAGATGAGTCTGTGCTGCGTCGCGTTGATTCAGCGCCTGATGGGCGAGGCCCTTCTGCAGGTGGTAGTAGAAGAACTGGTCGTTAAGCGCGATGGCTTTCGCGTAATGATCGAGAGCTGCCGCGAAGCGGTCTCGCCGAAAGTCCACATCGCCCTGCAACGCGCGGAAATGTGCCTCTTCCGGCACGAGCCGGACGGCGTCGGCGGCGAGCCTGGCTGCATCCTGCAAACGGTCCTCTAGGAGTGCGGCACGGCCTTCGTCATAGATGGCGTAAGCAGGTTGGTTACGTCGCAGATCGCTGGTCGCAGCCTGAAAGCGTTCGCGACCCAGTTCGCCACCCGACATTAGGGTAGCTGCCGTCGATCGATTTCGATCGACTCGCTCCTGCGATGGGGGGTGACTGGCGAACAGACCTGCGAGCCATTCCTCGGAGCGACCCTCGGACAGTCGTACGAAGGTTTCTTGCAGGGTCACGGCCGCTTCCGCGTCGTAGCCCGCTGCGGCGAGATAACCCATGCCGTAGTAGTCGGATTCAAGTTCTGCGCTGCGGCTGTAGCGTTGGCTCAGTAGTTGTGCTCCCACACTCGCCGCGCCGATCGCGAGATCCGAATAGTCGCTACCTGTTGCAGCGACAGTAGTGGCCAGTAGTACGCCCTGGAGAATCAGTCCGCGCTGCATCGCTTGGGCACCGTGTCCGGCGGCCGCGTGGACGATCTCGTGACCGAGTACAGCAGCCAGTTCGGCTTCTGAGTCAAGCTCGAGCAGCAGTCCCCGGTTCACGGCGATCTTGCCACCCGGAAGAGCCCAGGCGTTCGGCACCGAGCTGTTCAGGACGACGAATTCATACGGCAACGCCAGGTCGCTATGGCTCGCCAGCCGATGACCGACACTGGCGACGTAGGCGTTCAGACTCGGGTCGATGACCAAATCGCCGCCCTGCATCTGCCGTGAGGGGAAGTACTGGGCCTCACCGATCGCAATCTGCTCGGCCGTCGATATAAGCGTTAGCTGGCGCTCGCCGGTTACCGGATTGACGCTGCATGCACCGATGCCGAGACAGCTTACGAGCAGCCATGGCGGCGAAAAGACCCGTAAAATTCGGCCAATTGGCATGAAAATGACGCTATCGTCTAGAAAATTCTAGAAACATGATTAACGAGCGTTGCCGGACGGGACGTTGCTAGGGAGGGAGATCCGCAGCCAGGGCTCGATCTTCGCGCTAAAACTGCGGTAAGAGGCATAGACGCGGGCGGCCATCGGGTCGCTCGCCGCCAGTTCGTCCAGGATCTCGAGGCTGTAGCGCTGCAGTGCCTCGAGCACGTCGTCGGGAAAGCGCCGGAGCTCAACCTGATGCTCCTCGGTCAGTGTCTTGAGGGCGTCATGGTTGCGAGTATTGAACTCGGCGAGAAGATAGCTGTTCTCCGCAATACAAGCGGTCTCGACCGCGTATTGCAGCTCCGCAGATAACGTCTCGTAGGCTGGTTTCGACACCAGCAGTTCCAACGCGCCGGACGGCTCCTGCCAGCCAGGGTAGTAATAATACCGCGCAGCCTGGTGCAGACCGATTGCCATATCGTTGTAGGGTCCAACCCACTCGGTCGCGTCGATCGCGCCGGTCTGCAACGCGGTAAAAATCTCCGCTAACGGCAGATTGACCGTTAGCACACCCGCGCGCCGCATGACTTCGCCACCGAGGCCCGGGATACGCATTTTCAGGCCCTTGAGATCGGCGAGGGAGTTGATCTCCCGGTTGAACCAGCCGCCCATTTGCGGACCCGTATTGCCCGCCGGAAACGGAATGATGTCGTGGCCGGCGTAGGCTTCCCGCCAAAGTTCCAGGCCGCCGCCGTGAAAGAGCCACGCATTGAAGGCGTCGGGCGTCATGCCAAAAGGCACGCTGCCGAACAACTGCGCTGCCGGTATCTGCCCCCGCCAGTAGATCGGGGCGCTGTGACCTAACTGGATCGCTCCCCTCGAGACGGCGTCGAGAACTTCGAGGGCCGGCACCAGTTCGTTCGCGGCGAAGACCTCAATGTCCAAACGTCCGCCGGTCAGTTCCCCCAATCTCCGGGCGAGCCGAATGGCGGAGACCCCATGGCCGGGGAAGTTCGGCGGCCAAGAGGTCACCATGCGCCACCGATGCTGCTCATCCGAAGCAGCCGATTGAGGCGCATTTTCTGGCTGCGTGCAGGCGGCCAAAGCCCCGAGTCCGCCGTAGAGAAAGGATCGTCTACGCATCTGTCCATTCTGCCTTGGCTTACGCACTTCTGCCAGAGTCGATAATCAGCGCCGAATTGTGCGAGGCAGGGCTCATGAACGACAATTACGCTGCATGGATACTGATTCAACTCGGGGGCCGGACTTCATTCGCCAGATCGTGGCGGCCGATGTCGAGCAAGGAAAGCGCGGTGGACGAGTTCAAACGCGATTTCCGCCCGAGCCGAACGGCTACCTGCACATCGGTCACGCCAAGGCGATCTTCCTCTCATTTGATATTGCGGCTGAGTTTGACGGGCAGTGCTACTTGCGCTTCGATGACACCAATCCCGCGGCGGAAGATACCGAATACGTCGATGCCATCGAACGAGATGTGCGCTGGCTGGGCTTCGAGTGGGCCGACCTGACCCATGCCTCCGATTATTTTCCGCGGCTTTACGAGCTCGCCGTCGAGCTAATAAGGGCAGGGAAGGCGTATGTAGACAGCCTCAGCGCGGCGGAGATCCGCGAATATCGCGGCACGCTAACCGAGCCGGGCAAACCAAGTCCCTATCGAGCGCGCTCGGTGGAAGAGAATCTCGAGCTGTTTACAGCAATGCGTCGTGGTGACTTCGATGACGGTGAGCATGTCCTACGCGCGAAAATCGACATGGCGTCACCGAACATAAATTTGCGTGACCCGACATTGTATCGCATCCGAAATGTGCCTCATCAGAGAACCGGTGATAGTTGGCCCATCTATCCGATGTATGACTTCGCACACACCCTCTCGGACGCATTGGAGGGAACCACCCATTCTCTTTGCAGTCTGGAGTTCGAAGACCATCGGCCACTCTATAACTGGCTCATCGAGCAGTCATCCATTCCAAACCATCCGCAGCAGATTGAGTTCTCGCGTCTGAATCTCATGTACACCGTGATGAGTAAGCGCAAACTCAAACGGCTCGTTGACGAGGGCCATGTCGATGGTTGGGATGATCCGCGCATGCCCACGCTGTCCGGTATGCGGCGGCGCGGCTACCCGCCCGCAGCGATCCGAGATTTCATCGGCCGCATCGGCGTCACGAAGAAGGACAACTTGATAGAGTTCGGGTCGCTCGAAAACTCTGTCAGAGAAGATCTGAACGAGCATGCGCTGCGGCGC
>SMWC01000141.1 GCA_004357505.1 Gammaproteobacteria bacterium
GGTGTGGCAGCCCGATATTCGGTTACAGCTATACGACTGTGGGAACCAACTGTGAGGCTGGACCCTAATGATCGATCAGGTTCGCGGCGCTGAGCTGCGCCGTCAGCGCCGCTTATGGCCGGAAGCAGACGTTCAGATCTCTCCGACCTAGTCTTGGGCCACTCTTTCTGACCTCTTCCGGGGAGGTTTCAGCCCCGGCTAGGTTCTCGCCTTGAAGCGCTGGTACACAAACTACAGTCGGCTATAAACGAATGGCCCACTTCCTGCAGTTCGTGGAGTAGACTCGGCCTGAGTCGGACCAAATAAAAGAAGGAGATCGAGCTCAAGCGCCCAGTAGGGACTTTCGACTCAGAATCTCCGGGGAGTTCTCATGTCCATTGCCAAACTCAGTCGCTCCGTCGTAGTTCTGATGCTCGGTTTCCTGGCAGTCACATTTAGTGTTCGCTCCCAGGACGCTCCCGCAGAGGATTTCCAGTTTCATCTCGAAGAGGCGACGATCGCCGACGTACATCGCGCCATTCGGGAAGGCCAGATCACCTGTGTGGGGCTGGTGCAGATGTACCTCGATCGCGCTAAGGCCTATAACGGCGTCAGCCATCAACTCGTCACCCGGGTCGGTGCACCGATTCCGCCCTCCCCGGGAGTTGTGCGCGCGGGGTCACCGCTTGAGTTTCCGACGGAGACGGTGGCGATATCCGAAGTCCTGCCTGATTTTGACGAGTACGCCGGGCCGCCCATCGAGTTTGGCCGAATGGAGCCAACCGCATCCGATCCCAGCGTGCACCAGCAGTACGGCATGACGTTGGGGATTGCGGATGCAGGCCAGATGAACGCCCTGGGAACGCTCAACCTGCGGGGCGAGCGCTCGGTGACGTGCAAGGGCGACGCGGACCTGCATCCGTCCGATGGTCCGCTGCCATCAGGGTCTGATGCCGTGTGTGAGGATTTTCGTCAGTACCCGGACGCACTCGAACGAGCACTGCAGCTGGATGAGCAGTATGGCACTGAACCCGATCTCGATCAGCTGCCGATGTACTGCATTCCTTTCAGCTTCAAAGACCCCTTCGATACGAAGGATATGCGAACCACAGCAGCCGCTGACGCCCGCTACGACATCGATTTCCCACCAACCGACCACACGCTGGTTGCGCAACTGCGGGAGAAAGGCGCGATCATTTACGCCAAAGCCGTCAACACCGAGTACAACGGGCGCGGATGCGGCGGGAGTGGCTGCGATCCCGGTGGGCGCAACGAGGCGACCATGGTACTGCCGTCAACACTGGGGTACCAACGTAGCTCATGGTCGGGCAATCCAAGTAACGTTTACGACACAACGCGCGCGCCCTCGCTGGGCTCAAGCTCGGGGTCTGCCGTTTCGGTGAGCGGAAACCTCGCGATGTGCAGCCTCTGCGAAGAGACGAGTCTCTCTTGTCGGGGACCGGCCAATCACAACGCCGTCGCGCTGATCCTGCCGCACAAGGCCATGATCTCTTACCACGGTAATGCTATCGGCTCCGACATCTACTACGACCGCAGCGGGATTTACTGTCGCTGGGTGGGCGACGCCGCGAAAGTGTTGGATGCGCTGAAGGACCCGGTCACCGGCTACTACGACCCACGAGATATTTGGACGACCGTCCCCAGGGCCAGCATCCTCGAAGGGACATTTGCTGAGCACGTGGTGGAAGAGGCAGAAGAAGGCGCCTTACAAGGCATACGCATCGGCGTGATTCGAGAATCGATGCTGAAGTTTCCGGGCGTAAGGGCGGACGAACCCATCGTGGACGCTGTAGTCAGAGAGATCGAAGAGGTGCTCAGCGGGTATCTCGGCGCCACGCTGGTGGAATCCGTGGATCCGCTATGGCCGGATGATCCGGAGATTGAGAACATGCAGCCCTCCTACACCGACGCGCTGGCGCAGCTCCTGCCCGTGTTCTTCCCAGACATTCTCTATTGGCTGGACGGCGACGGTCAGCCGAGGTTCCCGGAGTTCGCAGCGAACATCAAGCCGACGACGTTCGCGCCGGGAATAGTTTTCGGATCGGGCACGATGAGCCCGATCGACTACATGGTCGCCATGGCCGAAGGCATCGAGCCACTGCCTGCAGGCCTCAACATCCGCTCGATACTGGGGCTCGCGTTCTCAAACGCTTTGAAGTTCAACTTCACACAGTACTTCGTGCGACGAGCGGCGGGCTGGGCGGAACGCGGCTACACCGAGACCTTGGTCGACTTCGAGACACTGAATGAGCGCTCGAAATTCTGGAGCGACGCCCAGCGAGCATGGTTCATGAACTGGGAAGAGATTGACGACATACGCCGTACACTCGGCGAGCGACAGGGGATCGACGAACGTTTCAAGCTGCGGGAGTTACTACGCCGGCTCGAGATGAAAGTGATGATGGAAAACGATCTCGACGTTGTCGTGCGCCTGCATTACTCGCTCCCGCCCGGCAAGATCGGTACGTCCCCGCAGCCGCAACCCGAGGGCAACGTACGTGGCGAGATGCGCATGGGCCCCTACGCCGGCTTGACCGAAATCTTGATTCCGGCCGGCTACGTCCAAACAGTCTACGACCCAGTTTTCACGCTCAGCGAGGACAAGCAGCGGTACATCCCGACGAATAACACCACCCCCACGACACTGCCAGCGCCGGGACTGCCCTTCTCGTTGGTATTCAGGGCGGACCCTGGTCGTGAGGATGTCATCCTGAGAGTCGCTTCAGCTTACCAGTCGGCATCTAAGCGCCGGTTGCCACCACCGGCCTTCGGGCCACTTTCGGGAGAACCGTAATGAGCTGCCTGCCTCGGAGTCTGTTATCCCTCGCTAGATGTCTCCTTCGGCCGAAGCGGACGTTCAACCAAACTCTTTGAGGTACATGGCACGTCGATAGTCTGGAGATTCACGAATGATCGCCGTTATATTCGAACTAGAGCTGCAGGCTGGAAAAACCGCCGACTATTTGGAGATCGCAAGCCAACTACATCCAATCGTTGAGAAGATAGATGGATTTATCTCGATCGAGCGATTCGAGAGTCTGGTTCAACCTGGAAAGATCCTATCGCTATCACTCTGGCGTGACGAGGAAGCCATCAGAGAGTGGCGAAACGTGGCAGAGCATAGACAAGCACAGCATGATGGCCGCGATGGCATCTTTTCCGACTACCGGCTGCGGATCGCTAGGGTTATTCGCGAATATGGTATGCGTGAGCGAGATCAAGCCCCCGATGATAGCAAGGCGGTGCATGAATAATCGCTCGATAGGGTTGCCGCGAATGGCCGCTTTTGGCGATAGCAGATATCTGATGCTCGCTTGGGCTTTGCTGCAGAGTCAGGTTTCGCCGCACGAACGTTCGAAAACGCCAAAGGGGGGGCATTGTGATGGTCAGAGAATTTATTCAAACGCTTGGACGCAGGGCGGCGTGGGCTAGGTGGCGATATCGCAGGGCCGTCATTGTTGCGTTCATTGTCGCCGTGTCGCTCTGTGCGATCTTTCCGCCAGCGATGGCGCAGATAATGACGGCGGATCACCATCTACGGGCGCAGCCGGAGAATCTTAGCTGGGGTTGGATTCCGACGGACAAGCCACCGGTGCTGATAATTCAATCGGGTGACACTGTACGGATCGATACGATCTCCCATCACGGCTCTACGCAGGATGAGGATCCGGTCGTTTTTCTGGGGGGCTTCGGGGTGCAACCCGAGGAGATTCTCCAGGACGTGCGTGACTTCTGGGCATCGAAACCCGGGCGTCCGCGAGAGGGCCGAACGGGGGCACATGTGCTGACAGGCCCGATCGCGATCATGGGAGCCGAGCCGGGCGACATGCTCGAAATACAGATCCTCGAAGTCAGCTCACGTGTGCCCTACGGTTTCAATAGTGCTGGTGCCCGAAGTGGTGCGCTGGGCGACAGCTATCCGGGCTGGAGAGCCGGAGATCCCGGCGCGGATATCTCTGGAACCTCGAGAACAATCGTTCGCACAGCCATCAGCGACGGCCGCGAGTTCGCGCTGGTTGGGGACGGCGTGCGCGTACCCCTCGCCCCGTTTATGGGAATCATGGCGATCGCGCCGCAAGCACCGACCGTCGGGCAGCCGGGAGTGACGGTAGCCGGCGTGCAAAGCTCGAGGCCGCCTGGCGTATATGGCGGGAACCTCGATATCAAGCTGCTTACGGCAGGGGCGACACTCTATCTGCCGATATTCAGAGAGGGCGCACTTTTCTATGTGGGCGACCCACACGGCGTTCAGGGTGACGGCGAGGTCAGCGGAACCGCGTTGGAGCAGTCTCTAACAGGGGTATTTCGTTTCGTGCTGCACAAGGCTGCGGCGCCCGCCGCACCACGCGCCGAAACCGCCACACACTATATTGCCGTGGGTATCGACATCGATCTCGATCGTGCGTTACGCAAAGCAGTAATGGAGGTCGTCGACTTTCTCGTGGAAGAGAAGGCGCTCGCGCCGCGCGAAGCCTTCACGCTCGCGAGTCTCGCCGTAGACTTCACGATCGCGGAGGCTGTCAACGAGACCCAGGTCGTTGCGGCGTCGATCCCGAAGACGCTCTTCGTAGAGTAGTGACGGAGCTAAGGGCTGTTAACCGATGTCCGCTTATGGCCGAAAGCAGCCATTGGTTAACAGTTAATATGCAGGCGTATGCATCGAATTTGAATGACTGCTTATGGCCGAAAGCAGAGGTCGGCTAACGATTAATATGCAAGCTGGCGCATACTATTCAGTAGTAGACAGCAGGCTGGGGTTGAGGGAGTAGCTGATGAACAGATTACTTTTAACACTAATCCTTACAACTTTGCTTAGCGGGTGTGCGCAATTCATGCCAGTCTCGGCAGAAGAAGCGAGAGGCCAAGACGGCACGTTCAGTCATCGAACCGATATCGGCGGCTACTATCGCTACGACAACGGCGACGTTGTACCCATAGACAGGAGATACTAAGAGCTTCCGCGAGCTCTACGCGCCGCGGCTTGCCCCAAGATGGGGCGGTCCCGGGGAAACGTTAACGGTTAACCATGGACTCACTCGACAACGGGAGAAGAAGAATGAGTGGACTTAATAACGTGTTGGATAATTTTCTTGGGAACCGGTCCCAACAGGTTCTCAGCGTGCTCCGTATTGTATCGGCGTATATGTATATGCTGCATGGAACCACAAAGATGTTCGGCTACCCTGGCGAAAGCGGCGAATTCATATTGATGACTTTGCACCCTGGGCTGATCGGAGTACTCGAAGTATTTGGCGGGCTCCTTCTGCTCGTGGGCCTGTTCACCAGACCGGTCGCGTTCGTCCTGTCCGGGTCGATGGCGTTCGCTTACTGGATGTCGCACGCGTTCCGTGAAGGCGGATCCTTTATTTTTCCCGTTACCAACGGCGGTGACGCGTCGATATTGTACTGCTTCGTATTCCTGTTCATCGCTGCGGCAGGCGGGGGCGTGTGGAGCCTCGACAAGATGATGGGCAAGCGTAACGTTTAGTTTCCGGCGCATGAATTCGGTGTAGGAGCGACAGTCTCGTGGCAATTCTCCAGCGGCGTTTCTCGGTAGGTGCTGTTTGCACCAAGATGGGGCGGCTTAGAGGTCGCGTTAACGGTTAACCAATGTCTGCTTATGGCCGAAAGCGGACATTCGAGTCGTCTCAACTCGACGAGTAGGTCTCCGATCCTGCAGTCCGACTCTCCCATGCGTTCAGGGGGCAGCCAATAACGGCGGCGTAGTTGCGGGTGGTTGGCGGCGTTGGCTTGCTTGCTCGTACGCGTAGGCGAGCCGAAGGAGCAGCCCCTCGCTGAACTCTCGACCGAGGAACTCGAGCCCCACTGGCAGGCCGTCAGCGGTAAAGCCTGCCGGCACGGTTATCGCGGGGAAGCCGATGAGTGGGCTCAAGCGCCGGTTGTTACCCCGGCCATAGCCATCGTCGCGACTCGCTCTGGTAAGTGCGTCGGGCGGAATCACGGATGTCTGATGATCGAACGTCGCGTAAACGAGTGCATCGAGTCGAGCGTCCGCCATGACGGCTAGTACGGACTGACGGATCTCTTCTCTCGTCAGTAGCACTTCCAGATAGTCAATATCCTCCGTCGACCGCCCTACGACGTTCATCAATGAAGCCGCACGCTGGGGCGTGACCCTCCCTGCGAGCAGGATCTCTCGGAGGCTGGCGATTGGTGAGTTAGGAAGCGTTTCCAGATATTCATTCATGGCCTGTTCGGTCGCGAAGTTGTCCTTGGCGTAAGTCGCGTCGACCAGCTCGATAAGCGGAACTTCCACCGGATCGACCACTTCAGCACCGAGCGACGCGATGTCCTCGAGCGCCCGATCGATCACCGCTCGGACCTGCCTGTAGTCGTCGGATTCCGGATCCGTTTTGGGATCCATAGGCTGTCGGATGACGCCAATGCGTGCGCCGGCCAAACCACCCTCGTCGAGACGCGTCCGATAGCTCTCGGGAAGTCGGCCGACAGAGTACGCGGTCACGGGATCGTTGGAATCGTATCCTGCGAGCACGTCCAGGAGAATCGCCGCATCGGTCACCGTACGGGTCATCGGACCCAGCGTGTCATAAGTCGGATTGGCCGGCATCATTCCAAATCGGCTTACCAACGGCACGGTCGGTCTCAACCCGACCAGACTATGAACTGCGGAAGGCCCACGTATCGAACCTCCCGTGTCCTCTCCGATTCCCACCAGGCCAAAGTTCGCCGCGATACCGGCGCCCGTACCTGCCGAAGAACCGCTCGGGATACGCGTTGGATCGTAAGCGTTCCGAACCATCCCGAATGCTGAGCCGACGTGACCGAATGCGAACTCTCCCATGTTCGTCTTGGCGAGGATGATGGCCCCGGCCTGCTTCATCCGAGTCACGATGGTCGCGTCTCGTCCGGAGACGAAGCCCGCGAAAATCGCCGAACCGTAAGTCGTCGGCATGTCGCTCGTTTCGACTTGATCCTTCAATAGAACCGGTACGCAGTGCAATGGCCCGACGAGCCCCGAAGCCTCGAAAGCGGCATCGAGTGCTTCGGCTTCCTCAAGCGCCCGCGTGTTGATGTGCTGAATGGCATTAAGCTCGGGTCCCTGTTTGTCGTAAGCCTCAATTCGATCGAGATAAAGCTCGACGAGCTCGCGGCATGTAATTTCCCCCGAAGCCAACGACGAATGCACGCCGTCGATCGTGCTCTCGAGTAAGCGAAAGCCCTGCGCGTTCGAGACATTCATTGCGAACAGCAAAATCGCCACTATCGGTGCCGTCATGCCAGTATTTGCGACAGCCTCGACTGCCTGACCGAGGTCGATCTTCTTCAATTCTTATCCCCCAGATATGCATCACTGTGCATATTAACTGTTAACCAACGGCTGCTTTCGGCCAATAGCAGCCGTAAAGCCCGGTCCCAATACGTACATTCTGAACGTCCGCTTTCGGAGGCGAACCGAAAGTTTGATTTCACCACGTTAAGGACCTCCGTAACTGCGAAGATCGGACAAAATCGGTCGTCTGGACTACCATTCGGACGCCTGTCGCGAACGGCTGGGATAAGCGGACATTCGGCTAGAATAGGAAAAAGGTCTGCCAACGACCCAATACGGTCATTGAATTGGTCGCATTTTCAACGGCAGGAATCGACTCACTCATCGGAGTCATTCTTCGGGAAAAATTTGAGCCCATTCTTCACGAGTAACGTGCTCCCTGAACTCAAACCTGAGGTCAAGAATATCGCTATTGAATGATTCAATATTTTCCAAGTGGCTGTTACCAATGGCGGCGAGCTCTACGAGATTGTTTTCACGCCCTTCGATGAGTTTGCCGAATTCGTCGAATGTCATCTTGACTTGTTTGTCATGGTCATTCGACCTCTGTTCCATCAACTCAAGTAAGTTGAGCGCTTCTTGTTGTCGCTCATCTTTAGCCATCACTGTTTCCACGGTATCCTTACTCTCCGAAATGTAGTCAAGGAATGCAGATGTGCCACCGCCTAAAAACAATATCACCAAGAGTGCAGCTATCATGTCTAACCCCCCACGGTCAGATAGATTGTATGGATTCGATCGCGGCGCTTATTGCGTTGGTACGAGCATTAAATATCTGATTCCATTCTTCGAGCGTTGTAATCGCTATAAAAGCCACTCGCTTCTCCAATATACGCTGCTGCGTTAGCCGAATCTCGACATTTGACGCACTGATGAATACATCGAACTCGGCCCTAGTCGTGTCGTAATTCGCATTTAATCTTCTACCCTGTTCCCGGCTTATCGTTTTCAAACTACGAAGCGATTCCAGTTCTTCGGAAAGTTCATCCACTAGTGTGATGGCCTTCGTCTCACGCTCAGCGTCATTTATCGCAATGCGAATTTCAGAGCGAAGATCGTCGAAGGCCTGTTTTTCAACGTCAGCGAGATTCACACCTCCCTGACCCGCACACCCAACGAAAAGCATCGCAAGAAGCGATGAAATCACGAGCATATGTCTCATCTTCGTTCCCCTCGTCAATCAGAGCTTCCGGCTCTGCCAGTGAGTAATTTAGCAGATGGCCAAGCAGAAGAGCATTCCCCCTGATTAGAAAGGCTGATTCATTGTTTTTCGACGCTGACGGTCAGGTCGGCGCCGGACACTGGCACATAGGCCCGGAGAACGGCGTAGAAGGGCTTTCTG
The DNA here is from genome assembly GCA_004357505.1 of Gammaproteobacteria bacterium. Lineage (GTDB taxonomy): Bacteria > Pseudomonadota > Gammaproteobacteria > Steroidobacterales > Rariloculaceae > SMWC01. The sequence goes on from SMWC01000141.1 coordinate 8,655, forward strand.
GTCGGGATGCCGTTCGTGCCACTGCCGTCGGGGCTGAGCGTAACCGTGTATGTGCCGTCGGGGTTTGGTTCGGAGCTGTAAGTCGTACGGTCGTAGCGGTTGAGTTCGTTGGGGATCAAGAGCTTGTTGTCCGTGCCGTAGATCGTGATCGAATAGTAGCCATAGTCGTGGACGATTCCGGCGGGCACTGTCAGTACGTAGGTGTCGGTGCCGTTGAAGAATTGTCCGTCGTTATCGGTGACCAAAAGCCCATAGCGTACAACATGGGACGGGGTGCCAAGCTGGCCCTGGAAGACACCGGCGGCCAGGTGCAGTTCGCCGACATCGCCTGACACCTGTCCGAAGAGCTTATCGGTGTCGACCAGCGGAACGATTGCCTCGAAGATGTTCAGGGCTCGTTCTTCTATCTCGAGGGAAAAACGCTGGACGTTGCGGGTCATGTCGCCCTTGCCGCCGTCCATGACGATCTCGCGGCTGAGCGCGCGCACCTCGTCCATATTGTCGACTACTACCATGCGCGTGAATGCGATGCCCTGGTCGGTTTCCATAACGACTTCGTGAAAATCGCCCTCCGGCGCAGGTTGGTCCGGGCGGCGCAGGAGGATCGGTTTCTCAGGGTTCACGAACACGCCCGGTACATTGTGTTTCATGTCGAAGATCGACACCGAGAAGAATCGCTCGTACCGCGGAGTCTGGATGATCGCTGGCCCGTCCGAGACACTGAACCAGTTGTAACCGTAGTCGACCGTTGCCTGGGGTGTGACGACCGTGGCGTCGGTCGGCTCGACGAGGCCGGTGAACTGGAAGGCGCCTTTCTCGTTCTCCTGGAGCCAGGCATTCATCATCCGCACCTGCTCCTGGTTCGGATATTCGCGAATGTAGTTCTCCACAGTGTCTTGAGCGCCAGCGGTTGAGGCGAAGCAGAGAATGGCCACGGGGCGGATGAAGCGAGGGACGAGCGTCATGCGAATATTCTCCAATATTGCCAGAATCGAATTGTAGGCATAGTCATTCGCGCTATGCGCGTCACTGGATGCCTAAAGGAATGGAGTGGCGCGGAGTGGGCATCAGTCAATTCACTTTGACTGGTGTTGGCAGTGCATAGCTGTCCAACTCATCCAGTCTCGGTTCGTAAACGCGCATCAGGAAGTTCCAGCCGTCTACTACGGGAAGTTTATTTTTGGCGTTATCATCGCACTCGCCAAAATTAGCATCAAAAGTACCGTCATCATTAAACTCAATATTGTATTCGTTCAGAATTGCACGATCGCTGAAGATCCAGCCGTCAGCATCGTACATGGTGATCGAAAA
>SMWC01000142.1 GCA_004357505.1 Gammaproteobacteria bacterium
CATTCTGTGAGTAAGGCCCTATTCTAGAAGGGTCTTCAACATTCTCTCCTAACTGGGTGACGGCTGCTCTTGGCCGAAAGCAGACGTTGGTTAACAGTTAATATGCGGACACGTGCATATGACCAACGGGGTGCTGATCGGAGGCTTGATCTAGGTAGAATCGGGCCAGAACACGGGGGGTTGTTGTAAGCTCAGCCTATGAGATCACCGAACTTCTCGAATCGCTGGATCGTCTTCCTCTCCCTGACTTCGCTGGCCGGAGTGTTACCGGCGCAGGTCGCGGACGATGAGGCCATGCGCGAGGCGCTTACACCGACCGGCACACTGCGCGCCGCGTTTCTTGGTAGGAATCCCGTGCAGGTCAGGGTCGATCCGCAGACCGGGGAAGTCACAGGCCCAGCGGCCGACGTCGCCAGGGAACTCGGGCGCCGGATTGGAGTCTCGTTGACCATACAGCTCCTGTCGGACGTTCCGGCTGTGATCGACGCGGTGAGCAACGGCTCCGCCGATATCGGATTCATTGCTTATGACACGACTCGGGCGCAACGAGTCGCTTTCACACAAGCCTATGTCTATGGGCACAACAGCTATATCGTCCGCGCGGATTGGCCGATTAACACGTTCGCGGATGCCGATCGCGAAGGCACACGTATCGCAGCCAATTTGGGCAACGCCGTGGACCTGTTTCTGGATCGTACGCTCGAGAACGCCGAGCTCGTGCATCTGGCTCGGGGGACGCCGGATGAAGAAGCAGCCCGCATGCTTCTGGCGGGTGAAATCGACGCTTACGCCGCAAACAAGCAGCGCCTTGCGGCAGTGGTGGCGAGCGAGCCCCGCGTCCGCGTCCTCGACGGCAGCGTGCTGCCGGTGGAACAATCGATTGTCGTCGCTCAGGAGAATGAGGCCGTCGTGTCACGATTGGACCTGTTTATCGACGAGCTACGCGCCTCCGGCTTTTTGCAGGAGATCGTCGACCGGTACATGATCGCCGGTGTGGAAGTCGCGCCGAGGGGCAGGCGCTAGAGACGATCCTCAGGTAGCAGCCACTCCGGCTCCCGTTACTTACCCGATGTTCGGGCTATCCCAGGCCTGTCTCTGCAGAGCGCGCCCCCTGAGACCTGCCAAAGCAGTCGAGCCGCTTGAATTACTACTTTTGGCCGAAAGCAGCCGTCCGTTAACGGTTAATATCCGCACTGCTGCATTTCTAGGAGAGGAACATATGAGATTCAAGAACCTCTTCTTCGACCTCTGGTATAGATTCGGCAAACCACCTTGGAGCATCGACCAGGCCCAGCCTGACCTCATAGCAGCGGTAGAAAAAGGGGAAGTTCGTGGACCTACGGTTCTAGACGTCGGATGTGGTGACGGTAACAATGCCATTTATCTTGCCGGTCGCGGATTCAATGTGACTGGATTCGATTTTTCCGCCAAAGCCATTAGTATTGCCAAACAAAAAGCTAGCGAAGAAAAAGCTGACGTAACATTTTTTACGCTCGATGCTTTAAAAATCGGAGATATTGATAAGAGGTTCGATACCGTAATCGACTTCGGGCTTTTTCATAACCTCTCGGGCGATAAGCGTAAGCAGTATGTTCGCGCACTGAGTAATGTATGTGTGCGTAAGGGCCAATTTCTCATGCTTTGTGTTGCTGACCAAGCAGGAGAATATCCTGTTTACCCAAACCGATACCCTCCAACAACGAGCCAAGATGATATCCGTGCCTACTTTTCAGAGGGATGGAAAATCGAATGGATTCGCTTAGGGGTAGCCAAATCGAGCGAGAAATTCGATGACTATTCCGCGTGGCTAACCTCGATGACATTTACCAAATAAAGCATATTCTGGAAGAAATGCCCAACAAGACGTCACGCTTTTGGGACCGCTGTTGGTCGTTCTTGTCCGTTAACAAAGTCTCTAACGGGGCCGACTGGCATCTCCGCTTCATCCTCGAAAGCAGACGTTCAGAATGTACGAATTAGGGCGAGCTGAATGTCCGCTTTTGGCCGAAAGCAGACATTCGCGCACTAGCGCGGCCACGGTGAAAAGGCGCATGAGATCATGATATTCGATCAGGCCCGCAGAACGTCGAACGATAAGATTGTGGGGGTGCTGCGACTTCTTCTGGGGTTCGTCTTTTTCATGGCCGGTATCCTAAAGGTGGTCGTTCCGTTTCTGGGAGAAGCCTTCGCCGGTCAGCTCAATGCCGCGAATATTCCGTTTCAGGACCTGAGTCTTTTTGTGGTTCCAATCGTTGAGACGGTGCTTGGTATCACTCTGCTTTTCGGGATACACGTACGATTGTCGGCTGTGGTTGCGGCCAGCATTATGTTGGTCGCCACCTACGTGCACGAGGTCGCAGACGATCCATTGCTCTTTCCCTTGCAGCCAGTCGAGCCGATCGGTCCTCTGGTATTGCTTCTCGGGTTGGCGTATCTACTGTGGAGGGGTGGGGGTGCTTGGAGCATCGACCTCAGGGAAATTCACTAGTTGTTCCGGAACGGATCGGCTTGAGGATTAACAGGCAACCGATGACCGCTATTGGCCGTTAGCAGACCGCTAATAGTTAAGACTCAAACTTGCCCAGAAGATGCGGGCGATCGATTGTAGGCTGCCGCCACCGCCATTTCTTCTAATCGATCTGTCTGCCGCCAACCCGTCAGACTGAGAATCCATCCTTACTCAACGGCAACGTCCGTACACGATGCCCCGTTGCCGCATAGATCGCATTACAGATTGCCGGCGCGAGCGGCGGTAAGGCCGGCTCACCCAAGCCCGTCGGCGGGAAGTCGCTTTCGATGAAATGGACATCCACTACTGGCGCATTGTTTATGCGCATCAACGGGTACTGATGGAAATTCGACTGCTGAACGCGTCCATTCTCCATCGTGATTTCGAGTCCCAGCATTGTACTGAGTCCGTCCATCACTGCGCCCTGACACTGGTTTTCTGCGCCACTCAGGTTCACGATTGGACCGACGTCTCCCGCCACGGTTACCTTGTGCACTGAGAGTCGGCGGTTGCCATCCACACTGACGTCCGCGACCTCGGCAAAGTGCCCTGCATGACTGAAGTAGAACGCGAGGCCCAGCCCGCGCCCCGGCGGCAGCGGCTGCCCCCACCCAGCTTGCGCAGCAGCGAGCTTGATCACTTCCGCCGCCCGACCGGTATTCAGAACACCCACGTTACCTTCTTCGAGCCAACGCGGTTCGCCCATTATCTCGAGCAGCATTTCCAGGTGGTCACGGCCCGCTGCCACGGCGAGCTCGTGATAGAAGCTCTGCACCGCGAAGGCGATAGCATTCGATCGCGGAGCGCGCCATGGCCCAGTCGGCGTAGCCAATGTCAACATACTTTGCGTGAGCCTGAAGTTGTCCAGCAGACCCTCTGGAAACTCCCCTCCCCGGGTCTCGCCACCCGATACCGGGCTTCGCCCGTCATGGGTAAACGTGATGAAGTGATCTTCCCACCCCGATAGCCTACCGGTGCCATCCAGAGACGCCTTCAACGCGTGAAAACCGCCAGGGCGGTAGAAATCATGGGCCATGTCGTCTTCGCGGGACCACTGTAGTTTTACTGGCACGCCAACTTCCCGCGCAATGGCGGCTACTTCGCAGACGTAATCGTTCAGAAGCCGGCGACCAAAGCCGCCACCGATGCGCGTCTGATGCAGCGTCACCCGCTCTTCCGGAATACTCAGGACGTTCGCGACGTTCTGGATGGCCCGCTGCGGTGTCTGGCTCGGCGCCCAGATTTCGATGCCGCCGTCGCGATACCAGGCGGTGCAGTTCTGCGGTTCAAGAGGTGCATGGGACACGAAGGGATAGCTGTAGAAAGCCTCGAGGGTCTGGTCGGCACCCTCGAATGCTTCCTCTACGTTCCCGAAATCACGGATGGTCTCACTACCGGTTTGCAGGGAGAGGCCCTGAGCCTGCTCAACCAAACCACTCCAGCTGTCAGTGGAAGCCTCACTCTCATCCCAGTCGACACGAAGACTCGTCCGCGCGCTCTGGGTCGCCCAAGTCGAGTCGCCGACGATGGCGACCCCAGGCATGAGCTCGGTGACAGTGTCGTTTCCTTCCAGCGCGAAAGCATCCTGCACGCCGGGCAATGAGCGGATCTCATCGAAATTAGCATCGCGGACCCGTCCGCCTGTCGCCGGACACTTTGAGTACGACGCATAGACCATACCTGGCAACGTCGTATCGATACCGAACAACGGCTGCCCAGTCACGATCTTCTCATTGTCGACGCCAGTGATTCGCTTTCCGATCAGACGATAGTCGTCGCGAGCTTTCAACATCAGTGAGCCTGGGTCCGGGACGGGCAGACTCGCCGCAGATTCTGCCAGCTCGCCGTAGGTTAGCTGCCGGCCAGTCGCGTCGTGCGTGACGATACTGTTCGCCGTGGAACACTCGTCCACCGGAACGCCCCACATCTCAGACGCCGCGCTCACGAGCATGGCTCGGGCCGCCGCACCCGCTTCGCGCAGCTGATCCCACGAGCTGGGAATGGAGCGTGAGCCACCCGCCGCCTGGCGCCCATACACCGCTTCGTCTATTGGCGATTGTTCGACCCGAACGTGGTTCCAGTTCGCATCCAGCTCTTCTGCGACAATCATTGGGAAGGCTGTCTTGATTCCCTGTCCCACTTCCGGATTCTTGTTGTAGATCAGGATGGAACCGTCCGAGGAGATAGTCAGAAATGCGTTCGGCGCGAATTCACCCGTGGCCTCTTGACTCTGAGCGACCGAAGGACTCCCCAGATAGAACGCTAGCGTCAGCCCGCCGCCTGCGAGTCCCGTCAGTTTTAAGAACGTGCGCCGACTGACGTCCTGTCGGCGCGCTGCATCGAGCGAAGCCTCGACCTCACGGACCACAGCTTTGAGATTGGGATCTCGAGCGAGTCGTTCTGCAGCCTTCATGCTGCACCTCCCAATTTCTCCGCAGCGCTGTGAATCGCTGCACGAATCCGTTGGTAGGTGCCACAGCGGCAGAGGTTTCCACGCATGGCAGAGTCGATGTCGGCGTCGCTCGGCGAGGAGTTCCGCGCCAGGAGCGCCGCAGCGCTCATGAGTTGTCCCGCCTGACAATAGCCGCACTGCGGGACGTCGTGCTCGATCCACGCTGCCTGGAGTGGATGGAGGATGCCGTCGGCCGCTAGACTTTCGATAGTTCTTATGGCCTGACCTTCAGCGGCCGAGGACGGCGTCGTGCAGGACCGAATGGGCCGACCGTTGAGCTGCACCGTGCACGCTCCACAATAGCCGCCGCCGCACCCGAATTTGGTGCCTACGAGGCCCAGATGATCACGCAAAACCCAGAGCAGCGGAGTGGAGGCATCCACCTCCTCGAGTACGTGCTCCTTTCCATTGACGTTTAGACGAACCATGGGTACTAGTCTCCGTGACGATGTGCCAAGCTCGCGAATGCAGTATGACCATTCTAGCACCGAGAAATTCGGCCGCGCCACACCACTACAGCGATCCCTCCATGTCGGACTGCTAGGTCTCCTGGAGAAGGAGTACACAGACCACGGTAATGGCGTACGCGCACGCGATGTAAACGGAAGTACCGAATGTATTTCCGAACTTTGCCAACAGCGCGGTGGCGATCAGCGGAGCCAACTACACCTACGGAGCTATGGCGTACCCGAATTTTGTTTCAATGTGTGGAGCTGGACGAAACGTCCAGGACCTGTCGCCAGGCCCTGAACAGGAGTTACTTCAAGCCTAAACGGGAATCGATTACCCGACGAGGTGCTCGCGAAAGAAGCCGATGGTGCGATTCCACGCGAGCGCTGCGGCCGTTTCATTGTAGCGAGGCGTCGAATTGTTGTGGAAGCCGTGGAGCGTACCCTCGTACATCTGCATCTCGTACGAAACGTTATTCGCCTGAAGCGCTTCCTCGTAATCCGGCCACATAGAGTTAATTCGCGCATCGCTGCCCGCATAAACAATCAGCATTGCGGCTTCGATCTCGGAGACATCTTCGCTTGCTGCCGCGGCTCCATAGAACGGTACGCCCGCGTCCAGGTCGCTACCCAGAGCAACGGCCAGGCGATTCGTCATTCCACCACCCCAGCAGTAGCCTGTGGCACCGAGACGGCCATTGGAGAGCTCGTGCGATTTGAAGAAGCGTGCGCTGTTGATCATGTCTTGATCTAACTCGGCCGGGTTGAGGCTTCGCTGCAATTCGCGGCCGTCATCGTCGTTGCCGGGATAACCACCGGCCGGAGATAACCCATCCGGTGCCAGCGCCAGGAATCCGGCCACCGCCGCGCGCCGTGCGACATCCTCGATGTGAGGATTCAAGCCGCGGTTCTCGTGAATGATCAACACCGCTGGAAACGGCCCATCCCCTGCTGGCTGCACCATATAACCGCGCATCATGCCCGAAGTACCGCCGGGCGATGGGTACTCGACGTAGGTGCCCTTCATGCGAGGATCGGTAAAGGAGATTGTCTGTGCTTCCGCATAGCGCGGCAGCAGCGCCTGCGCCATCCAGAGAGCGGACACTCCGCCGATCGTGATCGCCGCTGCACGGCTGAGGAACTCGCGCCGGTCCATTCGGCCGTGGCAATACTCGTCATAGAGATCAAAGACCCGTTGGTCGATCTTTTGTTCTTCTGTCATGGGTCGTACTCCTAAAGCCCCGAGGAATCAGGACAACTATAGGGCCTGGATTTCTGCTCGACAACGTGTGGGTGGCAAATTACTAATTATGGCCGTAATCCCGAACTATATTTTAATTCGCCGCCCACAGCTTTCAGA
>SMWC01000143.1 GCA_004357505.1 Gammaproteobacteria bacterium
CCATCCGCTTGGGTCGTCGGCGGCTCGGACGTACAGCCGAGCAGTAGTGATGTACAGAAGAGCAATCCTTGAATCAGCGGCTTCATCATCTCATTCCTAGCAAGCCGAACACTCCGTCCCAGATTAGTTTGAGCCCGACTACGAAGATAGCCGTCAGAATGATCGTGAAAAACATATCTTCTCGTAGGCGACGGTTGATCCATACGCCGAGATATACGCCTACTGGCGCCAGCGGCAGCAATACGAGAGACACGGACAGGTTGGTCATTGAAAGTTGGCCCAGCATCCCATACGGAATGAGTTTTATCGCATTGACCGACGCGAAAAATATCACGCTTGTGCCCGTATAAATCTCCTTGCTCAGCCCTTGGGGAAGCATGTAGACCTGGTAAGGCGGTGAGCCGGCATGGGCGAGAAAACTCGTGAAGCCCGCGCACGTTCCCCAAAAAGCCCCCAGGATTTTATTTGGCGCTCGTCGCCGTGGCGCGGTGGCTGAGGCAGATTTCGCTGCTCGGCGCAGGCCCCTCCAGCGGTGAACTGTAAAGACGATGGCGATGATACCGACGAGTAGCCGGACGAACTCTTCATTCACCCATCTCGCAGTCAGCCCGCCGATCGTAATACCGACAATCGCCGCAGGTATCAAGAGTGCGAGATTCTTACCGTCCCAGCGTTTCCGATAGACCCAGATACTCATGAAGTCCATGGGGATCATGATCGGTAACATGATGCCTGCGGCCTGAATCGGTGAAATGACCAGAGACATCAGCGGGACCGCGAGCAGGGCGATTCCGCCGAAGCCACCCTTCGAGATACCGGTAATCATTACAGCGACAACGGCTATGATCGCGAATAGAGGGTCGGATAGGAGTTCCGGCATCAGGACCGCTCAAGTGAAAGGATTGAAAATAAGGCGAGTCGCTTATTCGAGGCCGCTCGCGCGAGCCTGTTCTCGTGCCATGACGGCCCAATCGCACTCACCGTCACCGTGAGCGACGGCACCAAGAAGTCGGTCGCGCATGACGTTGCAGCTTGGCAAGGGCACGCCGACTGCTTCGCCCGCAGCCAGGGCCAGGTTGGCGTCTTTTATTCCGATCTGTACGGAGGCTCCCACTTTGTCGTAGGCTTCATCGACAATGATCTGGCCGTAGACTTCATAGGCCGGGGCACCGAACAATCCTTTCGTCAGCACCTGGTGGAAGAGCGACGGCTCCACACCGTATTTTCTAATCAGCGACATGCCTTCGCCAATGACCTCGATCGCACAGCCGAGAACGAAGTTGTGGGCAATTTTCACCGCTGTGGCTGCTTGAGGTTCAGCGCCGGCTACAAAGGTTTGCTTCCCGAGAACATCGAACAAGGGCTGTAGATTTCGAAGAATCTCGGCCGGTCCGCCGGGAACAATACTGAGTTGACCGGCAGCTGCGAGGTCCGGGCGGCCGAGAACGTGTCCCGCCACGAGGATCTGCCCCGCTTCTTCATGCGCCTGCGTGAGCCTGCGAATAATCTCGATGCCGTGGGTGCCCATCGGCATGTGAATCGCACCCTTCGGTAAGCAGTCCAATAGACCGCCAGCCGAGAACACCAGGCTCTCCAGCGCCGCGTCGTGAGGCAGCATATCGATCACAACCTCTCTGTCGGCAGCCGCTTCTGCGACGGATGTGGCCACGGTGGCGCCTGCCTGCCCAAGCGCTGTCAGTAGCTTGGGGATTTGGTCGTAAATAACGAGGTCGTGTCCGGCACCGAGAATGCGTCCAGCCATTCCCTGGCCCATACGGCCAAGACCGATGAAACCAACTTTCATACGGAGTCTCCTTAAGACTGTTTATTGAGTTAGTGGCTGTGAGAGTTTATTGATTGCCCATGCTGCGATTCTATGGCGACACGGTGGTGTCGTCACGTCAGGGCACCGCTCGACATGACGACGTCTGCAGTCACGTTGAAATGAGCGGTAAGCGACTCGACGGCGCGATCGGCGTCGCGATCGAGCACCGCATCCCGAATTGCCTGGTGTTCATCGTTTTCGTGGCGCTCCCGGTAGGCGACCACGGCAGTCAGATTTCGATAGCGCAGCGTCTTTTCTTGCAATTGCGCGCAATAGTCGAGCAAGAGGCTCGAGTTGCAGGCGGAGATTAACGCGAGATGGTACCGACGATGTAACGCCTCCCAGTCGGTATTCGCATTGAACGATTCCTCGTCAGTTGGACGCGGTGCGCGCGCAAGACGGTAGTAAGCGAGCACCACTTGCTCCTCCCAGGACTCCTCGCCAAGACGGATAGATTCTCGCAGTGCTATCTCCTCCAGCCAGCAGCGGGTTCGGACGAGTTCCATCAATTCCTTTGAGCTTGCCGACGAGACTCTAAAGCCTCTGTTCTCCTCGCGAATCACCATCCCGTTTGCCGAGAGACGATTGAGAGCCTCGCGCAGGGGACTGTTGCCGACCTCGTATTGATCCTTCAATGCCTGCAGGCGTAATTTGCGCCCGGGTTCCAGCTCCCCCTTCAGGATGTCCTCCAGGAGCTTGTGATAAACCATCGATGCCAGGGTTTCACCACCGCTCGTTGGCTGCTGCGCCTCAATGCTGGTCTTGTTCATCCTTTTTTATTGCCCCGTTTTATCGATGAAGGTCGGCGATAGCGTTAATAATCGGAGAAATCGCTTTATTCGCGGACAAGCGTCAGTATACGCTCGGATCAGCATTTGCGGAAGGAAAAACGGGCTAAGTCCAGGACTAGCCTTTTTATCCGGAGGTGATTTCGTTAAAATTTTTGCCAAAGAAAATCTATCGAGATCCTGTTTGGCACGGGAAGCAGCTGAATCGCGGGTTATCATCGGTCTTAGCCGCTAAGTTACCGGCCGGTATGGCAGGAATCCAGGGAGGCATGCCGTACACTTGTCCGGATGCGGACTTGCGGTGCCGTAGGTATCCAAGCAAATCTCTTATCCAGAGGAAAAAAAAATGAGCGAAGCAGCACAACCCAGTCAGCAGACCCCCGAACATCCCGGCGCCCGAAACCTCGCAATCGCCATGTTTGGCCTACTGCTTGTTACCTACACATTGATGGTGGCCGATCGCTTCCTCGTCAGTATGCTCGCGACCGATATTCGTGGAGCACTCGATCTGTCGTTACCTAATATGTTGACGCTCACGACCATGTTTACCCTTGGTCTTGGTATTGCGGGATTACCCGCCGCCGCACTCATTCAACGATATTCAAGAAAGGCCGTTCTGCTCACAGGAGTCGTACTGCTCTCCTGTGCCACCTTACTCTTCACACAAGCCGTCGGTTTCAAGAGCATGTTCGTGTTTATTGTCCTACAAGGTGTAGGCATGTCTTTCCTGGCAACCAGTATGTTCGCGCTGTCAACCAGTTATTTCGCCTCGAATCGCGTCGCAGCTTTGGGTTTCGTCAACCTTTGCTTTGCGCTTGGCTCATTGTTAGGTCACTGGATCATCGGTGAGTTACGAGACGCTATTGGCAGTTGGGAAGCACCGATGCTGATCTTCGGTTTTACCGGTCTTGCCTTTGCAGCCGCCATTTTGCTCACGGTGCGCCCCTGGTTTAGCGAGGTTACGCCCGCTGCGAAGCATGTGGTTGACAGTGGTGGCGCGGACACGCTGAAGAACCACAACACAATCCTTCTAACAATAATGAGCGGCTTATACGGGATGGTAATTTATGGCTTCCTGGGTACCTATCCTACTTACATGCGTGAGGTTCTGGAGCTAACGGCTGCGAATGTGGGTGCGGTCATGTTGTGGTTCGGCGTTGGCGGGCTGACTTCCTATTATGGCGGCAAGCTGGGTGATAAATTCTCACAGAAATCAGTTATCTGTAGTTGCTCGTTAGTGCTCGGGGCAACGACTTATTTTCTTTTTATGACAGACCTGAGCGTATTCACATATAAACTAATGGCAACCTCCGTCGGCATTTTCGGTGCAGCAATCGTCTATACCAATCTTGCCGGTGGTCACGTCAAGTCACTTCGCCGTAGCATGACAGGTCTAGGTTCCGGCATGTTTGTTACGAGCGTCTATGGCGGTGCCTCCTTGGCTGGATACACGATGGGTTTGCTCGTCGAAAACCGGAGCTGGGAGTTTGCCGGCCAAATTCAAATGACGCTGCTCTGTGTGATTATTGCGGTACTCGCTCTCGGGCTGCGAACGGACCAGATGTCGAAGTAGATCTGGATAGGAATTTCTATCGCGTTGTCGGGATTCTGAACTAACCAAAGCTACTATTGTATCGGAGCGAACTATGCCGTATCGCTATTTGGGTCGTTCAGTTATTGCTATTCTAATCGCCGGTATCGCGCCGCTCAGCGCACATCATTCATCGGCACCGATCAATCGAAACGGCGACTTGATAGAACTCGGGCTAACGGATGCCGAACAGTTCGAAGTTTATGCGGAAGCGACCGGCGATCGACCGCAGTATCTCGACAACGGTCACCGAACTTGAGCGGTGCTTGGGATGGATATGGTTCGCACGATTCACTTAGAACTCGCGGAGCACCCGCAGAACATCACGTCGAGTACGGAGGGACACTCACCGAACACCATTATCCCGATCCAGGAGATCATGCACAGCGCCCAGATGCATGTCGTGGAACGATATCGTTACGACAGCGAGGGTCAGCGGCTGTTCCGGTCTTACATCGTGGAGGATCCGCTGTACTTCGTCAGTACGTACGCTAATGAGGACATGATGGGCATTTCCGCCAAGCCCTGGGAGTCGTACGGCTGTCTCGAGTTCGCAGGCGACAACAACCGGCGTCTCGAAGACCGGTAAGCGACCACGACACTTTGACGGGATCTGGCCCGTTACCTGACGACACAGTCGTAGGTCTTGACAGTTTCTCCCAGCAGTGCGTAGAACCGTTGTGAGCTTACGGGCACGGTAAAGGTGACGGGGTCAGTCGTCACTAGATTGATGACCATATGACTGCCGTCTGCACTGATCTCGAAGCGCTCGTCGACCGTTGCTTCCCCGCTCAACGGTATGCCGGTTCTGTCGAAGTAAGGCCAGTTGATTTTCGTCGTTCGCACGACGAGCGTTTTATCTTTCCAGTGTCCGACCGAGTAGCCTAACGGACCTACCGGGCGCTCGGCAGCTTCCGTATTCTCGCCGATATAGATAGTTCGCACGACGTCGTTCTCTTGGATGTAAACAGTGATTCGATTATTACCCTCGACAAAGCGCATGGGATGAGGGTTGGACATTGTGGACGGCATGCCGGGCTTGACGCATGCTAAGGCAGGATCGTCTTGCTCTCTGTCGTAGGCGGCCAGCAAAGCTTCTGCCGCTGCAGTCAGCGAGATATCGCTTCTGCCGCCGGCGCGCGCATCG
>SMWC01000016.1 GCA_004357505.1 Gammaproteobacteria bacterium
CCGCCGATTTCCTTGGCGCTTGCGAGCAAATCCTCGCCGCCCGCGGTCGCCAGCCGACCCTGTAACGTCTGCAGCTCGCGTTCCAGGGCGCGATTGCGGTCCACAAGCGCGCGGACTTTGTCGATGACATTGTCGCGCCCGCCCTTGACGAGGCCCGCGACATTTTTTAGCAATGCCGCATCCGTTTGTAGCGACGCTACAGCACCGGGACCCGTGACGGCTTCGATGCGCCGCACACCGGCCGCGATACCGCTCTCGGAAGTGATTTTCAGCAGCCCGATATCGCCTGCCCTGTCCACATGAGTTCCAGCGCACAACTCCGTGGAGAAGTCGCCCAATGTTAAGACGCGTACATCATCGGCGTATTTGTCGCCGAAGAACGCCAGTGCACCGTTCGCGATCGCCTCCTTGTAGGGCATGACTTTCGTTGCAGCAGCGGCGTTTAAACGGATCTGCTCGTTGACGACGGTCTCGAGGCGCTCGAGCTCCTCAGTCGTCGTGGCCCGGTAGTGGGAAAAGTCGAATCGCAGCCGGTCCGGCGCGACAAGCGAACCCTTCTGCTGAACGTGGTCACCCAACACGGCTCTCAGTGCCGCATGTAACAGATGCGTTGCCGAGTGATTCAAAACGATCGTCGCGCGCCGGCCAGCGTCGACCTGCGCCTCAACCGAGTCTCCGACTTGCACTCGGCCGTCCAGCAGCTGGCCCAAGTGCCCATGCGCGGCGCCCACCTTCTGTGTGTCGTCGACGCGAAATTGCGCCGCCTCGCTCGCAAGCAACCCTGTATCACCGACTTGACCGCCGCCTTCGGCGTAGAACGGCGTTTTATCCAGGACGACGACCGCGGCCGTGTCGGGCTCTAGTACGTCGACGGCCTCACCGTTGACGAAGAGTGCGACGACCTTACCGCTAGCGGTCAGCGTGTCGTAGCCGAGGAACTCGCTGGGCGCATCGACGCGAGGCAGACTTGACGTATCGACAGTAAAACGACTGGACTTGCGCGCCCGTTCTCGTTGCGCAGCCATCGCAATCTCGAAGCCGGCATGATCGGCGCTCAATCCACGTTCCCTGGCGATATCGGCCGTGAGATCTTCCGGGAACCCGTGCGTGTCGTAGAGCTTGAACACCGCATCACCCGGGATAATGCCGCCCTTGGGCAGGCCTTTCATGATGCCCTCGAGAATCCCCATTCCCTGCGACAGCGTTACGGCGAAGCGCTCCTCCTCTTGCCGGAGCACCCGCTCAGTGTGCTCGCGTAACCTCGCGAGTTCCGGATACGCGGCACCCATCTGCGCTTCGACAGATTGCACGAGTCTGAAAAAAAACGGCTCATCCACGCCGAGTTTGTAACCGTGCCGAAGCGCACGCCGGATGATCCGGCGTAACACGTAGCCGCGGCCCTCATTGCCGGGTAACACGCCATCGACAATCAAGAACGTGCAAGCGCGAATATGGTCGGCGATCACGCGCAACGACTTGCTATCCGGATCTTTGGCCCCGGTTACATCGATGGCAGACTCGATCAACGCCTTGAACTGGTCGATATCATAGTTGGAATGCACGCCCTGCATGACCGCGGCCAAGCGCTCCAGGCCCATGCCCGTATCGACCGACGGCTGAGGTAGCGGCGCGAGCTCCCCGGCTTGATCGCGGTTGAACTGCATGAATACGAGATTCCAGATCTCGACGTAGCGATCGCCTTCCTCGTCGGACGAGCCGGGCGGGCCGCCGGCGACATCGGGACCGTGATCGTAGAAGATCTCGCTGCACGGGCCGCAGGGACCTGTGTCGCCCATGGCCCAGAAATTCTCCTTCGGCCCTAAGCGGCGAAAACGCGCTGGAACGATGCCGATCTCATCGAGCCAGATCGCTGCAGCCTCGTCGTCCTCCTCAAAGACCGTGCACCAAAGCCGTTCGGGCGGCAGTTCCAGAACTTCGGTTAAAAATTCCCAGGCGTAGTGAATCGCCTCGCGCTTGAAGTAGTCGCCAAAACTGAAGTTTCCGAGCATTTCGAAGAACGTGTGGTGGCGCGCCGTGTAGCCAACGTTCTCCAGGTCATTGTGCTTGCCGCCGGCGCGTACACACCGTTGCGAACTCACTGCGCGCGGCGTAGCGCGTTTGTCCTGGCCGAGAAACACATCCTTGAACTGCACCATGCCAGCATTGGTAAACAACAGCGTTGGGTCGTTGCCGGGCACGAGCGGCGAGCTCGGGACGACCTCATGGTCCCGCTCGGCAAAGTAATCCAGAAATGTCTGCCGCAGCTCGTTACTGGTCAAGTTCATGATCTGACCGGCCGAAGTCGAATTCGTCTGAGTTGACTGGGCAACCTAATCGGATTCGGCAGCGAGTTCCAGTGCCGCCTTAATCTGCTCGATCTCGAATCCCCGGTACTGGAGATACTTGGTTTGCCGAGCCCGCTCCTCGAAGCTCTCGGGCGGACCCGGACCGAAACGTTTCTCCCGAACTCCGGCCGCGAGCGACGACCAGTCGAAATCAGAGTCACGCAACCACGTTTGCACTCGGTGGCGATCGATACCGCGTTGCTGGAGCACGGCCTGAATGCGGGTCGGACCCTGCCCCTTGCCGATACGCGAGCGGATAAAACTATCGATGAAACGGCCCTCGTCCAGCAGGCCGTCGGCCTGTAGCGCATCGAGGGTCTCCTCGACCAATACCGGGACAAACGCGCGCGCCAACAGCTTAAGCTGCAGCTCTGAACGACTGTGCTCCCGCCGCGCTAGTAGATCAAGCGCGCGCCGACGACAGACTTTGTCGGCGTCGACCGGATCCCGAGCGTGCTCAGGCCTGTTTGAGTTCGGCACTCTCCTCCGTCTTATCCATAGGGACTTCCACCGGACCTGTGGGCAGCAGTTTCGCCCTGAGCTGGGCGTCTATTTGGTTGGCCATCTCGGGATTTTCCAACAGATAGCTGCGTACGTTCTCCTTGCCCTGGCCGATGCGATCGCCTTGATAGCTATACCAGGAGCCGGATTTCTCGACGATGTCGTGCTCGACCCCCAGGTCGATGAGCTCGCCCTCGCGAGAGATGCCGTGCCCATACAGAATCTCGAACTCGGCCTTGCGGAATGGCGGCGCGAGTTTATTTTTGACCACCTTGACTCGCGTTTCGTTACCCAGGATCTCGTCGCCTTTTTTGACGGCCCCGATGCGGCGGATATCGAGCCTGATCGAAGCATAGAACTTCAAGGCGTTACCGCCGGTCGTCGTCTCTGGGTTGCCGAACATTACACCGATCTTTATGCGTATCTGGTTGATGAAGATCAGCATGCAGTTGGAGCGTTGGATATTCGCTGAGAGTTTTCGCAATGCCTGCGACATCAGGCGTGCCTGCAGACCCACATGGGTATCGCCCATTTCGCCTTCGATCTCGGCCCTGGGGGTTAATGCCGCGACGGAATCGATGACGACCACGTCCACTGCACCGGAACGGATCAGCATGTCGGTAATCTCCAGCGCCTGCTCGCCGGTGTCGGGCTGGGAGATCAGCAACTCGTCCACGTTGACACCGAGTTTCTTCGCATAACTCGGGTCGAGCGCGTGCTCCGCATCGACGAACGCCGCAGTGCCACCCTGCTTCTGCACTTCCGCCACGACCTGCAACGTCAATGTCGTCTTACCGGAAGCTTCCGGCCCATAGATCTCTACCACGCGCCCCTTGGGCAGGCCGCCGATGCCTAAGGCAACGTCCAGACCCAACGAACCCGTTGAGACCACGTCGATATCGCGGATGGCGTTCGAATCGCCCAGGCGCATGACAGAGCCCTTACCAAACTGCTTTTCAATCTGCGCTAAAGCGGCGGCGAGTGCTTTTTTACGGTTGTCATCCATAGGGTTTTCCTAGTTTGAGTCGATGCTGACAGTATCGATTATTTCACAGAATCACGTCCATGACAGGAGAGATTTTCGACGTAAACTTCGAGAAATCCGGCGGTAGGCCCGCGCCCGGCAAGGCCACGATACGACGTCATTTCAAGGGCCAGGTCTCGAGGATCTCATAGACCGAACTGCGCGCGCCGGGCGACGATTCCACCAGCACGAACTCCGCTACAGGCCAGCGCACTAGCGTCAGGGTCTCACTAACGTGGCGCGCCCGACGCGCCAGCGTCACGTGCGGCAGATAGGCTCGCCGCTCCCGGGAGATACCGAGCTCGGCCAGCTCACTCCACAACCACGACTCGAGCTCGAGCAGCGCCGGCGGCACGGTGCCCGGCGCGGCCCACAGCAGCCGCGCACGCGGCCGAAATCCCAGCGTATCGATAGACAGCACAAATCGCGCCGCCGGTGGCGATGAGATTTGCCGAATCCGAGCTAGCTCCGCAGCGCTGACGGCGCCGAGGAATGCTACGGTCACATGCAGATTCGCTCGCGGCGTCGCGCGGCCTGCCGAACGCTCGACGGCGAGTTGCGTCGCCCTGACGAGTGCCTCGCGCGTGCCTTCGTCCGGCCACAGCGCGAAAAACACCCGCCGCCGCCGTTCTCGCTCAGCGCCACCCCGAACCGATCGCGCTCGACTGGCCGCCACAAGCTGGCCTTAGGAAGATTCCAGCAGCGCCAGCAAACCGTGCAATGCCTGCGCAACGCTGTCACGACGGATCGCTTCGCGGTCGCCCGTAAAGCGATGCACTTGCGTCTGCGTGCCGGCAGGACCGGCCCACGCAAACCAGACCATGCCGACGGGTTCGTCGTCTGTGCCGCCGGTCGGTCCGGCAACGCCGCTAACGGCAACCGTCAACTGCGCGCCGCTGGCCCGTCTGACCCCCTCCGCCAGCGCGCGTACTACCGGCTCGCTGACGGCGCCGTGCTCGTCGAGCAGGTGCTCTGCGACCTGCAGCATCTTGACCTTGGCCTGGTTGTCGTAGGCCACAAAGCCCCAACCGAACCACGCGGAGCTACCGGGGATATCGGTGAGCGCTTTGGTTATCCAGCCACCCGTGCACGATTCGGCGCAGGCGACGCGCCAGCGCCGCGCCTCGAGTGCCGTGCCGAGTTCACTCGCCAGATGCAGAAGTTCGCTGTCAGTCGCTGCCATGGTTGCGCTTCATCAACCTCATATAGACCGACAGGTTACCTTGAGTCATGGCGTCAACGGAAAACGCCGCCTCGACGCGCCGTCGTCCAGCCTCACCGAAACGCCGTCGCAGTTCAGGTTCGCGCAGCATGCGTCGTAACGCAGCCAACAAGGCGCGGTCATCGTTGGGGTCCACGAGCAGCCCATTGACCTCATGCTCAACGATATCGACAACGCCGCCCACCGCGGCAGCCACCACCGGAACTTGACAACTCAGGGCCTCCAACACGGCAACGCCGAGACCCTCCCGCCGGGCCGGATGGACCAGACACGTCAGCTCCGGCAGGAGCGACGCCAGGTCATCCCTGAAACCGACCAGCCTGACGTGGGCCGTGAGATCGAGGCGCTGAATCTGTTGCTCCAACTTGCGCTGTAATGACCCCTGCCCAAAACACAGCACCTGCACTGCGGGGTATTCCGCAATCAGCTCGGGCAAAACACCAAACAACCGGTCGTGACCCTTGCGCGAAATAAGCTGAGCGACCATGCCAATCTTGATCGCACCGGGCGGCAGCGCAAAAACTTCAGCGAGGCGGCCATGATGCTGAGCCGGTCGGTAGCGATCCGTATCAACGCCGCTTGCGACGTAATGCACACGCTGTGCCGCGAGCCCGATATGGTTCTTTAGCTGCGCCTCGATCGCACGAGAGATGGCGATGACCCCCGTATACGGCTGATACTTGAGGCGCGCAAGCGGCTTCAATTCGTCACTATCCACTCGGCGCGTCAAGACCGCAGGCACGCCGGCCCAGCGTGCGCTCCAGCCGCCGAAGCGGTCGGCCCCCCGCCGCGAATGCACATGGACGAGATTCGGTTGGCGCGACGCCAACAGCGTCCGCAATCGCAACGGTACCGAGAAATCCAAATCGCCGCGCATCGGTATCTCGATCACCTCCGCTACCTGGCCCATGCTGCGAACCGTAGTGGCAATGGCACTGTCTCGCGGGCAAATGAGTGTGTTGTCGATGCCTAAACCGGCGAGACCTGCGATGAGATCGCACACTTGCCGGGCGCCGCCATAGAGGTGCCGGCCGGATTCCAGGTGAACGACGCGCATACGACGATGGTAACCGCTCGGCGAAAGGAGCGGCCGTCCTGCTCGGTATAGGAGCGACCGGCCGACCGCGATTACAATAGGCTGTCCTCGAATCGAGAGCGTCGCACCTTGTCTCAAGCCCACACCCCGATGATGCAACAGTACCTCGGCCTGAAGGCCGAGCACCCCGATGTGCTGTTGTTCTACCGCATGGGCGACTTCTATGAACTCTTCTACGACGACGCCCGCAGAGTGACCAAACTGATCGATATCGCGCTCACGAGTCGCGGACGATCTGCCGGTGAACCGATTCCGATGGCGGGCGTACCGTTTCATGCCGTGGACAATTATCTGGCCCGCCTCGTTCGGCTCGGCGAGTCGGTCGCCATCTGTGAGCAAATCGGTGACCCGGCCGCAAGCAAGGGGCTGGTCGAACGGCAAGTGGTTCGTGTGATCACGCCCGGGACGCTGACCGATGAAGCGCTGCTGGATAAAAGTCGCGCTCATTATCTTGCGGCCGTCCATCGCAACCACGATGCCACGGGTCTGGCGTGGTTGGACCTCGCCAGCGGTCACTTCTCGGTCATGGAGCTTGCCAATAACGACGACCTGCAGGACGAGCTCGAACGTCTCAAACCGGCCGAGGTACTGGTCGCAGAGGACGTCACGCTCCCATCCTGGCTTGCGGCTGCCGCCGGCCTCAGCCGGCGCCCACCCTGGCACTTTGACGCCGAGACCGGTCAACGCGCGCTCTGCCAACAATTCGGCACCCAGGATCTGGCTGGTTTCGACGCCGACGATATTCCGGCGGCGGTAGCGGCAGCCGGTTGCCTGCTGCAATACGTCAAGGACACTCAGCGTTCCGCAGTACCGCATCTACGTGGTCTGAGCCGCGAGCGGCGGGATCAAGCCGTGATCATGGACGCCACCACGCGGCGCAACCTGGAGATCGACTCGAGTCTGGGTCAACGTGACGAGTACACGCTGGCGGGCCTCATGGACCACTGCGCGACACCCATGGGTAGCCGGCTGCTGAGAAGTTGGCTCAACCGGCCGATCCGCGACCGGCAAACGTTACGCAGCCGCCAGCACGCGGTCGCCACACTACGCGAGCCCGGATCGATCGCCGAGCTTCAAGCCGGCCTCAATGAGATCGGTGACCTTGAGCGCATTTTGACCCGGATCGCGCTGCGCTCTGCGCGACCCAGGGATCTGGCACAACTCCGCCATGCCCTGCAAGAACTGCCGACGGTCGCGACCGCGATCGCTGCACTGGACTCGCCGCACCTCGCCGGTCTGGCTGATCGTTGTGGCCGCCACGACGAGCAACGAGCGCTGCTCGAGGCGGCATTGGTCGAGATACCGCCGATCTTCATCCGCGACGGTGGCGTGATTGCGTCGGGCTTCGACGCCGAACTCGACGAACTGCGCACAATCAGCGCCGACGCGAATCGCTTCCTCGACGATCTGGAGAAAACCGAACGTCAGCGCACCGGCATCAGCAAGCTGAAGGTCGGCTACAACCGCGTGCACGGCTACTATATCGAGATCAGCAAAACGCACTCGGAAGCCGCGCCGGATGAGTACATCAGGCGGCAGACGCTCAAAAATGCCGAGCGCTTCATCACGCCGGAGCTGAAAGAATTCGAGGATAAAATTCTCAGTGCCCGCGACCGTGCACTTGCCCGCGAGCAACAACTTTACGACGAGCTGATCGAAACACTCAACGAGTCTCTGGCCACGCTGCAATTAACCGCGGCAAGCGTGGCGGAGATCGATACGCTGACGAATTTCGCCGAGCGCGCGCTGGCGTTTAACTTATCCCAGCCGATGCTCACCGAGTCGCCAGGAATCCAATACCAGAACGGTCGTCATCTAGCGGTCGAGCTGGCGAGCGACGCGGCGTTTATTCCCAACGATTTAGATCTCCACGACCAGCGCCGCATGCTCATCATTACCGGCCCGAATATGGGTGGTAAGTCGACCTATATGCGCCAGACTGCGCTGATCGTGATTCTCGCCCACACCGGTAGTTTCGTACCCGCAGATAACACCCGCATCGGGCCCATCGATCGTATCTTTACACGTGTCGGCGCAGCCGACGATCTGGCCGGTGGCCGTTCGACGTTCATGGTCGAGATGACCGAGACTGCGAATATCCTCAATAACGCCTCTGCGCAAAGCCTCGTCTTGATGGATGAGATCGGTCGCGGCACGAGCACCTTCGACGGACTCTCGTTAGCCTGGGCTGTGGCGCGTTTTATCGCCCGTGGGCCACGCGCTTTCACGCTCTTCGCTACGCATTACTTCGAACTGACCAGCCTGGTCGATGATCTGCCCGCGACCGCCAACGTCCATCTCGATGCCAGCGAACATGGCGATGAACTGATTTTTCTTCATCGCGTCAAGGCGGGACCGGCGAACCAGAGTTATGGTTTGCACGTCGCCCGGTTAGCCGGCGTGCCAGGCCATGTCGTCGACGAGGCGCGCGACTACCTCACCAGCCTCGAACAACAGCTCAGAGTATTGGGTGATAGCGGACCCCAGGGACAACTGGTCTTCAATGCGCCCGCGCCACCGGACCCGTTGCGTGAGCGCCTCGCCGAGATCGATGTCGATGAGCTGTCGCCACGCCAGGCGTTGGAGTTCCTGTTCAAACTAAACGCCGAAGCGAAAGATCGCGACTAAGCCGTAGGTTTGTTAGCAGCGGCTGCTTGGCCACAGATGACGGACGCGATCATCGTAGCGGGTGCGCGTCCCCTCACGGTCACCACAGCGTCGAGCACGGCGGTGACATGACTGTCCTGGTGGCCGCGCCTACGGAGATTCGCTGCTGAGCCGAAAACGGCCGCTGCTCAAGAAGCTCACGACTTGCTCGGCGACGACTCCAGACCACAGCATCGACAGATGCGAAACCGGCAACACGATATGCTCGGTCGCGCCCTCTAGGCGGGTCTCTTCTACGGCCACGGTACCGTCGTGAGGCGAGGGCAGGGCACTGATGAGCTGTCCCAGACCCAACGGGGAATCGCCGGCAATCAAACCGAGATCCTGCGTGCCAGACCAACGCACCATCGGCCCCGCAGCGAAAAATGCTGCCGTGCTCTTGCCCAGAAGCGCCGAACCACCCGGATAAGTCGCGAACGCCTTGCCGGCGATGCTGCTGCGCAGTGGCGCGCCAAGACACACAACGCGGCCGCTGCAGGCTCGCGGTGTAAGTTCCAGCATTCGCAGTATCACGATGCCACCCAAGCTGTGGCCCACGAGGTGTAGCTCCTCGTCCACCTTAGCCGCGATAAACGCGGCGAGTTGTGCGGCGTTTTCGTCGAGGTCGTCGGCAACCGAACGGTAGGAGAACCGATAGGTCCGGAAGCCGGCGGCGCGCAGCCTCCGGCGGAGAAAAAAGAGTTCCGGACCGGGAAGCCATAGGCCATGCACGAGTATGACGCTAGCCATCGTTGAGTCGCGGTCGCGGCACATTCACGGTTCGGCAGCCGCTGCCATGATTCAAGCGCGCAACCGCTCCAACGCTTCGCGGTTGGTCCAGGAGGTCACACTCACGATGGCTTCCTCCAATTCCAGCCAGCGATAGGCGGAGTGCTCCTCGGCATTCAACGTGATCGGGCAAACTTTCCGGACGGGCAGAAACCACAGATGTTCGAGATTCTCGGTAACGTCCTGGCTGTAACGGTCGCGCCACTCGGGCAGAATCGGAAAGCGCCGTTGAACATGCGCATCCACGAGCCCATCGGCATCGAGACCCGTTTCCTCGTGCACCTCACGGGCAGCCGTTTTCACCGGCGCTTCATCCCAACGCATGGTGCCCGTGACCGACTGCCAAAAGCCACCCGGCCGCAGGCGTTCGAGCAACAGACATTGACGCTCCGGCGTATGGATGATCACCAAGACGGATTCCGGGCGGCTTTCAGTCACTCTTAGGCGGCCGCCGCAACCGTAGACCAACTTCGGTGAGCTGGTCCGGACTCGCCTCGCTCGGCGCGCCGGTCAAAAGATCGCTGGCCGTCTGAGTTTTTGGGAATGCGATGACATCGCGAATACTGTCAGCCCCAACCATCAGCATGACCAGACGGTCGAGACCGAAAGCGATGCCGCCATGCGGCGGGCAACCGTAGCTCATTGCTGTCAGCAGAAAACCGAACTTTGCTTCGGCCTCTTCCCTCTCGATACCTAACAATTTGAAGACGGCCGACTGCATCTCCGGACTGTGAATACGAATAGAACCGCCGCCGATCTCCGTACCGTTCAAGACCATGTCGTAGGCACGAGACAGCGCCGTCCCGGGACTCTCGATCAATTTGGCCGGGGAGTCTGTCTGTGGCGCCGTGAACGGATGATGAGACGGCGTCCAACCGCCCTCGCCGTCGTCGTCGAAGACCGGAAAATCGACGACCCACAGCGGCCGCCACGCAGCCTCGAGCAAGCCACGATCCTGACCGAGCCGATCGCGAAGCGCACCGAGGCTGTCGTTCACGACCCGGGCTTTATCGGCACCGAAGAACACCAGGTCGCCGCTCAG